>DASUWA010000075.1 GCA_036378675.1 Acidimicrobiales bacterium | reverse complement strand
GCCTTACTATTCCGGACGATGCCCGGACCGATGGAAGGGATTCGAGTCGTCGAGCTTGGGATGTGGGTGGCGGGCCCTGCGGCGGTGGCCATCCTCGGGGACTGGGGCGCCGATGTCGTGAAGATCGAACCTCCTGAGGGTGACCCTTTCCGCGGCCTTCTGTCGGCTCTGGGAGCGGGAGACACGAGCCCTCCTTTCGAGCTCGACAACCGCAACAAGCGCAGCATCGCCCTCAACCTTTCCAAAGGGGACGGCCGCCGGCTGGCGGGTGAGCTGGTCGACGGGGCGGACGTTTTCGTGACCAACGTCCGCGGCGCGGCCCTTGAGCGGGCCGGGCTCGACTACTCAACGCTTTCAAAACGAAACCCACGCCTGGTTTACGCCATGGTCAGCGGCTACGGCCCGGAGGGCGAGGAGAAAGACCGTGCGGCATACGACGTCGGGGCGTTCTGGTCGCGAGCCGGGGTCGCCGCCGCCCTCACTCCTGAAGGCGCTGATCTGCCGTACCAGCGCGGCGGCATGGGCGACCACATGGCGGGCATGGCCACCGCCGGGGCGGTTTCTGCCGCTCTGTTCGCCCGCGAGCGGACAGGTGAGGGTCAGCTTGTGTCGGTTTCGTTGCTGCGGATCGGCATGTACATGGTGGGATGGGATGTGAGCATGGCTCTGCGTCTCGGCATACCGACTGTGCCGATGACCGTCAAAGGCCCGCCGAATCCGCTCATCAATGCGTATGGCGCTCGGGACGGCCGCCGGTTCTGGCTACTGGGTCTGCAGGGCGACCGCCACTGGCCCGACCTGATCCGGGCCGTCGACCGTCCGGAGTGGCGCGAGGACCCCCGCTTCGTCTCGATCGAGTCGCGTTGGAAGCACAGCGCCGAGCTGGTGAACGAGCTCACCGAGATCTTCTCCTCGCGCAGCCGCGACGAGTGGGGGGAGATCTTCGACGCCGAGGATGTCTGGTGGGCTCCGGTGCAGCATGCCCACGAGACTGTCGAGGATCCCCAGGCGCGCGCCGCTGGTGCGTTCGTCGAGGTCCCGACCGCTGAAGGCGAAGATCCGGTGACGATGCTCGCCACTCCGGTGGATTTCAGCGGCACTCCTTGGGCGCCGCGTTCCATGCCGCCCGAGTTCTCACAGCACACCGAGGAGGTTCTGCTGGAACTGGGCTATGACTGGCCCACGATTATTGAGCTCAAGGATTCTGGAGCTATCCCGTAGTCCCAGTGTGTATACTATGCGCATGGCGAGGGTGAACATCACGATGCCCGACGAACTCTACGATCAAGCCCGAGAGAGCGGGCTCAACGTCTCCCAGCTCGCCCAGCGCGCCGTAGCAGCGGAGTTGGGCCGTTTGGCCAAGATCGCAGAACTCGACTCCTACCTCGCCGAGCTGGATGCGGAGCTGGGACCAATCAGCGAGAGTGAGCGCGCTGAAGCCGGGGCATGGGCCGACAAGGCCTTCGGCCGGTCCGGCCGCCGACATTCGGCGTGACGGTCGTCCTCGACTCGCACGGCCTGACGAGCCTGGCGCACAACAGGGCCCGACTCGAAGAGCTCAGGCGCCGCGGAGAGTGGCCCGCAGTAGTCCCGGTCATAATCCTGACCGAGGCTCTGACAGGCGATCACCGCCGCGACTACTTCGAGAACCGGCTACTGCGGACCTGTGACATCAGGACAGTGGACGAGCTGCTGACACGGTCGGGTGCGAAACTGAGAGCCGGTTCGCGAAGCCGCCGAACCCCGTCCGCCGTCGACGCCATAGTTGTGGCTGTCGCCGACGACGTCGGCGGCGCCTTCGTGGTCACGAGCGACCCAGCCGACCTTCGCTCTCTAGCGGATCAGACCAGCAATCCGGTAACAGTCGTTTCGACGTGATCAGGTGTCTCGAAGTGACCTGATGCACGTCCGTCCCGCCCGACACCCCCTGGGATCCTTCGCTGCGCGAGATCATGTCCCAGCATCGCCGCGCGCTCTACGAAGAGCAGATCAGAAGGGTTCTTCTAAGCGCAATGGTGCAGCAGTGAGGTTCTGGCCGCCGATCCTTGCTCGAACCCTGTCCGGAACTCGGCCCTCCGGTGGTGGTCCAGAGAGCTCTTCATCTCTTGTGAGCGACCGCCAGCACATCGTTGAAGAAAGAGCCGCATCGTCAACCACGAAGACCTCCCGAACCCAATCGTCGGCGAGGTAACAAAGGCTCTCGAAGGTTTCTTCAGCCGATACGACCTCATTGAGCAATTCAGCCGTCACGTAGACGCGATCGCCGCACGTCTTCAGGCACAGCACAAGGCGCGGGCGTTGAGCGACCTCCCGCTTCAATGCAAGCGTACAAGTGGGGCAATCGTCGATCCAGGTCCAGCCATCAAAAGGCCGGTCGATATCCTCGTGCGCTATCCAGGGACCCTCTGTCATGGCAACTCCTTGTATTCGTGCCGCTTGCGGAGCGCCGTTTGGGCCGGCGAACGAGCCAGCCGCGGAACCTACAGAAGGGATGGGACGGGTTCGGAACCGCGAGACGCGATCCGTTGTTGTCACACCCCGTCCGTAAGGTGGTACACGCCTCGAGACCGGGCTGACGGTTTCCTCTCTGATTGGTTCGTTTGCGGGAGGTTGCTTTGTCGAGCTCGATCGTCGCGGCTGCGGCGGCATTGCGAGAAGCGCTGTGCGGGTTTGATCCCGGCGTGTTCTCGGGTGACGACTGCGCGCGGATCGCCGAGGAGCTGACAAAGACGGAGAAAGTATGCGCAGGAGCCGGACGCTTGGCGGCGCTGCGCGCATCGGAGTGCAAGGCGCATCAGGCTCGCGGTTTCAACGACGCCGCCGATTGGCTGGCCAAGCAGACCGGCACCACCCCCGGCCAAGCTCGCAAGTCCCTCACCAACGCCGGCAAGCTCGGCGATCATCCCGACACCCGTGACGCGCTGCTCGCCGGCGAGGTGTCGATGGACCAGGCGGGCGAGATTCTCGACACCGCCGGCGAGGTCCCCGGCTCAGAGAGGGAGCTGTTGGACCTTGCCAGGGAGGGTGACCTCCGCCGGCTCAAGGAGAAGGCCCGCGACGTCCGTCTCGAGGCGATCAAGCCCGAAGAGCTGCACCAGCGGCAGGTCAAGGCCCGGACGTGCCGGGCGTGGCGCAACGACTTCGGCATGATCGCCTTCACGGGCGTGCTGGCTCCGGAGACCGGTGTGCCGTTCCTGACCCGCCTCGAGCGTGAGGCCGACCGGTTGATGAGAGCGGCCCAGGAGGCCGGCGGCGAGGTCGAAGCCTGGGACGCTTATGCAGCTGATGCCTTTGCGCTACTCGTTGGAGGGGCCGACGGCTCAAAGCCTCGCCCCGGACAGACCGACCTGACCATCGTGTGCGACCTACGAGCCTGGCGCCGAGGTCACGCGCACGAAGGCGAGCCCTGTCACATCCTCGATGCGGTCCGATACCGGTCGACCTGGCCAAGGAGCTTTCCGAGGACGCCTTCCTGAACGTCGCGGTTCACGACGGCTTCGAGATCGGCAAGTTCGCCCGGCTGGGGCGGCACATCCCTGTAGCCCTGCGAGCCGCCCTGGACCTGGGCGACCCGCCCGACTTCACCGGCAAGAAATGCGCCGACTGCGGGGACCGTCACCGGCTGCAACTCGACCACGTCGACCCGGTCGCCAACGGCGGCCCCACCAGCTACAAGAACCTGAAGCCCCGTTGCTACACCGACCATCAGGCCAAGACCGAACGAGACCGCCAGGCAGGGCTCCTCGGCCCGAACGCTCCCCCACCGCCGAACGCGTCGTAAGAGCGGTTCTTCACATCGACCATCAATCCCGGGAACGTGCCGGCTTGAACGTCGGAACTGTTCTTCTCAGTCCGCGGCAGCGTCCACGCCCGTCCTGTGATCGGGACGGGCGGCGAACTCCCGCTTGGTAGCCCTGTACCAGCCCATGCCCGAGATGGGATGGCGCCACCTTCCCTTCATCTCGTTGTGCGCGCTTGCGTGGGTCTGGTCGCCGCCTGCGACCATCTCCTTCAGGTGCTTGTCCTGTGCCTTGATGATCTCGTCGGCGGTGCTTCCACGATGAGCGAGGTCACACGGCCCACCCAGGTCCTTGCATGTCATCGTCTTCATGAGTTGTGTTTCCCTTTCGGATAGAGGTATCGGGTAGAGGCAACGGACGCGACCGTTACCAGACCACACCCGCGGGCTGCTTGGTGGCGCCGTTGATCCGATTGAACAGATTGGTGGTGGCGATCCACAGGACCAGCCCGGCGAGCTGCTTCTCGTCGAAGTGCTTGGCCGCCTCGTCCCACACGCTGTCGGGCACGGCTTCATCGCGGTCGGCGATGCGAGTCATCGACTCGGCCAGGGCCAGCGCCGCCCTCTCCTCGTCGGTGAAGAGGGCGGTCTCGCGCCACGCGGCCACCGCGAAAATCCGCTCGTCGCTCTCGCCGGCCTTCTTGGCGCTGATCGAGCCGCTGTAGACGCAGGGGCTGCAGCCGTTGATCTGGCTGGCCCGTAGATGGGCGAGTTCCATCGTGGAGCGAGGCACTCCCGCGCTGTAGGCCGCCTTGATGATCGATTGGATCCCCTTCATCGAGTCGGGGAGCAGGTTGGCTGGGTTGTCGATTCTTGCTGTCATGCCCTCTCTGACGCGTCGCTGCGTCGATATGTGACAGCACGGCCGGGCTGGTCCGCCGGCTTGTGTCACATCCCGGGCTCCTCGCGCATCATTGTGGATGTGATGGACGAGAACCTCGCCGCCCAGTTCGAAGCCGACCGCTCGAGACTCCAATCCGTCGCCTACCGCATGCTCGGATCGATCACCGAGGCGGAGGACGCGGTGCAGGAGACGTGGATCCGGCTCAACCGTTCGGACGCGCAGAGCATCGACAACCTCGGCGGGTGGCTCACCACGGTCCTCTCCCGGGTGTGCCTCGGGGTGCTCCGCTCCCGGCGGACCCACGGCGAACAACCCCTGACAGAGAGCGACCAGCCCGAGCCTGACGGGGCCGGTCCAGAAGACGAGGCGGTCCTCGCCGACGCGATGGGCCCGGCTTTGCTCCTCGTGCTCGAGACCCTCGGCCCGTCGGAGCGCCTCGCGTTCGTGTTGCACGACCTGTTCGCAGTCCCGTTCGAGGAAATAGCACCGATCGTCGACCGATCTCCGGCCGCGGCGCGGCAGCTGGCCAGCCGGGCCCGCCGGCGGATCCAGGGGACCGACGAGGTGAACCCGGGTGACCGCCGCCGCCAGCAGGAGGTGGTCGAGGCCTTCCTGGCCGCGTCCCGTCGCGGGGATTTCGAAGCCCTGGTCACCCTGCTCGATCCGGACGCCGTCCTCCGGGCCGATCGCGCGGCCGTGAAAGCAGCGACGGCAAACCGCGAAAAGGGAGCTCCCCTCCTCGCACCCGAAGTACGTGGCAGCCGCGCCGTGGCGGACGCACTGGTCGGGCGCGCGCAGGCTGCGCAGCTGGCTCTAATCGAGGGCTCGCCCGGAGCGGTGTGGGCGCCGGGCGGGCGGCCGCGGGCCATATTCGCCTTCCGGGTCGTCGGCGACACTGTCACCGAAATCGAGATCGTCACCGACCCCAGCGTCGTTGCGGCTCTTGACGTGCAGTTGCTCTGACGATTCGAGTAACCCCGACAAGCTTGTGACTTCCGGCCGACCCAGAACCCACATTGGCATTCAAAATGGCAATGTCGCCTCATAAGAATCCCGGAAGCAGTGCGGCCCACCTATGGTTCTCGCCACCATGGCTGACAACACTTTCCCGATCCCGTACGCCGGCCACGACCTGACCGGCCGGGTGGCGCTGGTGACTGGTGCGAGTTCGGGGCTGGGGCGTCGTTTTGCCGTCACGCTCGCCGCCGCCGGGGCGTCGGTGGCAGCGTGCGCACGAAGGACCGACCGCCTCGAGGAGCTCGTCAAGGAGATCGAGGGCCGAGGTGGACGTCCGATTGCTGTCGGGCTGGACGTCACCGACGCGGATGCGATCACATCGGCCGTGCAGCGCGCCGAGGACGAGCTGGGCACGGTCGACATCCTCGTCAACAACGCCGGCATTCCCGACGCCCAGTACGCCACCCGCATGCCGCTCGACCTGGTCGACCGGGTGATCGACACCAACCTTCGCGGCCCATGGTTGCTGTCCTGCGAGGTGGCCCGCCGACTGATCAAGGCGAAGAAGCCAGGGCGGATCGTGAACATCTCCTCGCTCGGGGCTTTGACCTACAGCGGCGGCGCGGCGGCCCTGTATTCGGTAACGAAGGCCGGCGTCATCAGGATGACCGAGGCCCTCTCCGCGGAGTGGGCGAAGTATTGGATCAACGTGAACTGCATCGTCCCGGGGTCTTTTTCCTCCGAGATGATGGACGGAATGATGGAACGAGTCGGTTTCAGGCCCGAGCAAGTGGGGCCTCGCGGGCGGATGGGCGACCCGGCCCAGCTCGACAGCACCCTGCTGTACCTGGTGGCCAAGGAGTCCGAGTTCGTCAGCGGCGCGGTCATCCGGGTCGACGACGCGCAGGGACCCCGCTGACGCGGCCCGTGCCGCGACTGTCAGCGAAGCGGTCCCTTTTCTGTGACAACGGATTTCTCCGTGTTTTCGACTCGATGGGAATGACGTCCCGGTTGGTAAGTGTAGACTGACGGTCAGTCATGGCTTACCGAGGTGCGGCGTTGCTGGCTCTGGGCGATCCCACCCGGCTCGCCATACTGGAACGCCTGGCCGACCGACCCAGTGCGGTGGTCGATCTGGCAAGGGAGCTCCCGGTGAGCCGGCCGGCCGTCTCGCAGCACCTGCGCGTCCTCAAAGACGCCGGGTTGGTGTTCGACGAGCCGGTCGGCAACCGCCGCATCTACCGAGTCGACCCGGATGCGCTGGCCGAACTGCGCGACCAGCTCGACCGGTTCTGGAGCAAGGCGCTGGCCGCCTACGAAGCGACCGTCGAAGAAAGAAGGCAGGAGGAACGATGAGCCAACAGCCCGCGGCGACAACGGTGCGCCACTCTGTCGAGGTCAACGCGCCGATCGAGGAAGCGTTCAAGATCTTCACCGAGGACTTCGGTCGGTTTAAACCCCCCGAACACAACCTGCTCGGGGTGGAGATCGCAGAGACCGTCTTCGAACCTCGAGTGGGCGGTTACCTCTATGACCGGGGTGTCGACGGAAGCGAATGCCGCTGGGCGCGCGTCTTGGCCTACGAACCCCCGCATCGGGTGGTGTTCAGTTGGGACATCAACCCGTACTGGCAGATCGAATCCGACCCCGCCAAGACCAGCGAAGTCGAGGTCCGGTTCACGAGCGAATCCCCACAGCGCACCAGTGTGGAGCTCGAGCACCGAAACCTTGATCGCCACGGCGAGGGCTGGCAGGGTGTCCGGGAAGGCGTGGACGGGGACCAGGGGTGGCCGCTGTATCTGCAGCGGTACGCCGGGCTGTTTTAGCGTCGGCGGTCGACGGGCCCGGCGGGCTCGGTCGTGGGTTTTCCGTGACAAATGGATTCTGCGGGACAATCGGCCCGGTTCAGGTCGCGCTGGTTACACAGAAACGAGTTGTACCGAATTTCCTCTGCAGCGTCGACCGTGCGGCGCGAGACGGCAGCGATTGATTTCACCGGTCGAGTTGAGTCGGAAGCCCCAACTGGAAAAAGGAAGCGTCGGTGAGAAATGCGGTCACTTCGGCAATTAGCGATCCGCGCAGCGTGACGATGTTGAGACCGTGTGCCACGCACGTCTCGTACTTCTCGTCCCACAAGTAGCTGGCAAACGCCAGCTGTCCATTGGCACGAGTAGGCAAGAGGCGCCAACGGCCTCGCATCACCGCGGATAGCGGGCTGCTCGCGAAGAACTCGCCGATCGCCGCTGCGCCCCGGAACCACATCGCGTAGGGGGGCATCGTCAACGCGGCGTCCTCGGTCAGCATGGCGACGATCGCGTCGACGTCGCCGCGTTCCCAGGCGTCGACATATCGAGCGGCGATCGACGCAACCTGCCGGTCGCCGACGGACCGCAGCGTTGCCTGCTGGCTCACTGAGGGTCGTTTCGACGCGACGGTCTTGTGCGCCCGCTGCAACGAGCTGTACACCGCCGTCGCGGTCAGGCCCAGCACGTCCGCGGTCTCATCACCCGAGAACCCGAGCACGTCCCGGAGGATCAGCACGGCGCGTTGAGTCGCCGGAAGATGCTGCAAGGCGGCAACAAACGCCAGCTCGATGTCCTCCCGCGCTTCGTAGGTTGCTTCCACCGTGGGGTAAGGCTCGATCCATACCGTTTCGGCCAGCGGCGTTCCGAGATCACTGTGAGGATCGGTGCCGGCCGGGCCGTAGTCGATCGGCAGCAACCGCATCGGCCGGCGCTGGACGGCTTTGAGGCAGGTGTTGGTGGCGATGCGGTAGAGCCAGGTCCGCAGCGAGCTGCGGCCCTCAAAGCGGGAGATGCCGCGCCACGCGTTCACCAGCGCTTCCTGCAAAGCGTCCTCCGCGTCGGTCGTCGAACCGAGCATCCGGTAGCAGTGGGCGTGCAAGTCGGCCCGGTGAGTCGACACCAGCCGGGCGAAGGCGTCCTCGTCGCCGGCGCCAGCCGCGTGGATGAGTTCCTGCTCCGTGGCGGTCACAAGCATCCAGTCTTCAACTCCCATAGCGCTATTGCTCCAGATACGGGAGACGCCACGACGCTCCGCCATCCCTGCGAACCTTCGCGGGGCTCGAGGAGAACCGATGCCCCGAGTCGCCCAGCCCGCTCCGTTGCCGCTCCGACGTCCTCCACGACCGCGTATGGCACCCATTGCGCCGGCCGGAGCCCGCACTCCACGATCCCGCCACCCACCCGGTC
>DASUWA010000074.1 GCA_036378675.1 Acidimicrobiales bacterium | reverse complement strand
TAGAGGTTCCCCGCGTGCACCCGATCGCGCCACTGCGAGATCTCCAGCGGATCCAGCGCGTGCAGCCCCGCAGTCAGCCCATATAAAGGAGTGTTCTGAAACTCGATCGCCTCGTCCAGATCCCGAGCGCGCATCACGCCGAGCACCGGTCCGAAGCACTCGGTCATGTGGAACGAGGAACCCGGCCTCACACCCACCTTCACCCCCGGGCTCCACAGGTAGCGACCAGCATCGAGCGCCGCCGGCGGAACCAGCCACCTCTCCCCTGGGCCGAGTCGCGAGAAGGCGTCGAGCAGGGGACCCTCCGGGGGGCGGATCAACGGACCCATGTTCGTTCGCAGGTCCCACGCTGGCCCAACGACCAGGGTACGCACCGCGTCCGCCAGGCGCGGCAGGAAGCGCCGATCGTCGTGAACCGCAGCCTCCACGATCGCGAGGCTCGCGGCCGAACATTTTTGGCCGGCGTGACCGAACGCGGAATGAACCAGGTCCACTATCGCCTCGTCCAGATCGGCAGTTGCGGTGATGACGATCGCGTTCTTCCCGCTTGTCTCCGCGTGCAGATTCAAGTCGGGACGCCACCGAAGAAACAGTTGCGCGGTGTCCCACGACCCGGTCAGCACCACGCCGTCCACCCGCTTATCGGTTATCAACCGAGCGCTGGCGTCGCCGTCGACACACGGAACGAACTGCAACACCTCCCTGGGAACACCGGCGTCCCATATCACGCGGACCATCTCGCCGGCGACGGCCACCGCCTCGGGCGCCGGCTTGAAGATCACCGCGTTTCCCGCGGCAAGGGCGGCCAGCACCCCGCCGGCGGGGATCGACAGGGGAAAGTTCCAAGGCGACGCAACGGTTACCACCCCGTACGGACGAAAGCCCGAGTCCGAAGAAGGAATCGTCGACGCGTAGTAGCTGGCGAAGTCGACCGCCTCCGACACTTCGGGGTCGCCCTCGCGCACCGTCTTGCCGGTGTCGTACGCCATCACCGCCAGCAACCGGCCCCGGGATCGAGCAATCCCGTCCGCCACATCTAGCAGCACTCTCTTCCGGCCTGAAGCACCCAACGCAGCCCATGCCGCCTGCGCCGCCCGCGCGGACTCCAAAGCGCCCGAGACCTCGGTGTCACCGGCAGACCACCACCGGTACGCGGCGCTGCCCGACGCCCGGCTCGGGTCGACGCCATCCTGCGCCTCCAAGCCACCGCCCGACGCATCACGACCGCCGACTACCGGTCGGTACTCGTCGAACTCGAACGAGGACAGGCACCCGGCAACCCACTGCCGGTTCGCTCCGATCGTGAAGTCAGTGTCCGGCTCGTTCGCAAACCCCGACTCCACATCAACGAACCGGCCCGCCGGCGCCGAGCGGTCCTGCGCCCTACGGGACCGGACGGCCGGCGCCGAGTCCGCCGCCTTCACCGCCCTCCGAAAACGCTCCGCCTCCTCCTCCCACACCCCCGACCCCACGGTCAACCCGAACTGATGGGCGAGGAAGTTGTCCGGGGTGGTGTTCTCGTCGAGGCGGCGCACCAGGTAGGCGATCGCCGACTCGAGGTCGCCCGGTTCCACGATCGGCGCATACAGGAGCAGCCCGCCGAACCGCTGCGCCGCCGCCTGGGCCACGGCCGGCGACATCCCTTCGAGCATTTCGAACTCGACCTGGTCGAGCGCCCCAAGCAACCCGGCCCTGGTCTCTGCCCAACCGAGCTCGAACAGGTTGTGGCTCGCTACTCCCACCCGGACCGCGCCTTCGTTAATGGGATCCAGGGCGACTTCGAACATGCGCTTGTAGTTCGCGTCGGTGTCGACTTTTTCCGAAAATGGGGCCTGCTCCCACCCGTGCATCTCCGCATCGACCCGCTCGGCCGCGAGGTTGGCCCCCTTGACGATGCGCACCTTCACCCAACTCCCGGTGCGGTCGCGCCGCCAGCGGGCCCAGGCGCAGAGGTCGTGGATCGCCTGGAGGGAGTCGGGGAGGTAGGCCTGCAGGACGACCCCGGCGGGGAGCCGCTCGTAGGCGGGCTCGTCGAGCACCTTCTTGAACACCGCCAGGGTCAGCTCGAGGTCCCGGTACTCCTCCATGTCGAGGTTGACGAACTTGGCGGGGTTGAAGGACGCCGCCTGGTCGTACAACTTGCGGAGCGGGCCGGCGATGCGCTCGACCTCGTTGTCGAAACGCAGGACGTCGAGTTGGGCGCAGATCGACGAGATCTTCACCGAGATGTAGTCGACCTCCGGGAAGCTCAAGACGTGCTGGATCCTCTTCAGCCGCCGGCGGGCCTCGCCGTCGCCGAGGATCGCCTCGCCGAGGACGTTGACGTTGAGGCGGATGCCCTGAGCACGCCGCTGCTTGGCGTGCTGGGCGAGGCTGCGCCGGCCGGCGGGCAGGATCACGTCACCGAGTTCGGATCGGACCCGCTTGCGGGCGGCGGGAACGACCAACCAGGGCACGAGTTGCCCGAGGGCGGCTCCGGCTCTCAGCTCCGCCCGGTCGATCGGCCGGAACGCCGAGAGAGCGTCGGCGGCCCCTTCCACCAGGCCCGACAGAAGGTCCGCGGCGCGGGCGGGCTGGCGCACTCGCAGGACCTCATCGGTGAGCGCGAGCAACACGTCGAAGCCGCCAGGGTGGGACAGGATGCGGTTGATCCGCTCCGCCCGTGCACGCTCCCGGTAGTCACGCTGGTGGCCCGCCTCGTCCTGCAGCGCCGCCGCCGCCTCGATGGCGGCCTGGAGGTCCTCCCCCCGGGTCATGCCCCGAGGGCGGTGCGGAGCAGTTCGGGGAGGGGTTGTTTTCCGGAGCCGTCGGTCGCGACGGCCACGTAGACGGTGAGGCCGGTGGCAACTTCGGCCCCGTTCGCTCTGACGTCGAAGGTGAGGGAAAAAGACGTCCGGCCGGCGGCTGCGAGCCTCACCTCGATGTCGGCCGTGTCCGGCCAGCGAAGGGAGCCCTTCCAGTCGATCTCGCTGTGAACCAACTGCACGTCGAAACCGGCGTCGAGCATCTTGCGGTATTCGAGGCCGCCCTCCTCGAGGTAGAGCGTCATCGCCTCGTCGAAGTACCCGAGGTACCACATGTTGAACACGACACCCTGCTGGTCGGCCTCGTAGTAGCGGACCTTGTGCCGGTAGGTGGTGCTGCGGGGTGCGGCTTCGTGGCCCACGACCGCAACGTATCCCCGATTGGTCTCGGACGTGGGGATCGACCGCAGCGCAGCCATTACTTGGGTGGTCGGATCGAGTGCTTCGCCTGTAAGGTCGCGGGTAGGGAATCAGGGAGGGAATGGAAGCGATGCAGGCGACCCAGACCACCGCCGATCCGGTGACCGAAGTAAAAGAGTGGCTGGCCACCAACTGGGATCCCGACCTGACCGTCGGCGAGTGGTGGGAGCGCCTGGGCACATCCGGGTGGGGTGCGCCGTCGTTGCCGGTCGATGCCTACGGGAAGGGGTTGTCGCGGGCCGAGGCGGTGCGGATCCAGGAGGCGATCGTCGAGTTCGGCGCCCTGCCGGCGCCTGGTGGCCTGGGCGCGCTGCTCGCCGCTCCGACCATCGCAGTCCACGGTGACGAGAGCCAGAAGGAGCGCTTCATCCGGCCGATCGTGACGGGCACCGACGCGTGGTGCCAGCTCTTCAGCGAGCCCGGCGCCGGGTCCGATCTGGCCGGCCTGCAGACCCGGGCCGAGCGCGACGGGGACGAGTGGATCATCTCTGGGCAGAAGGTGTGGACCTCGGGCGGCCAGGTTGCAGACAAGGGCATGCTCCTCGCTCGCACCAACCCCGACGTGCCGAAGCACCAGGGCATCACCTACTTCGCGTTCGACATGAAGCAGCCCGGTGTCGAGGTGCGACCCCTCCGGGAGATGACGGGACGGGCGTTGTTCAACGAGGTGTTCATCACCGAGGCGCGCGTTCCGAACGACGCGATCATCGGCGGGCTGAACAACGGCTGGGCCGTCGCCAACACCACCCTCGCCTTCGAGCGGGCCGGTCTCGGGGCCGGAGGTGGAGGTGCAGGCGCGAGCACTGCGATGCCCGGGAGCGTTGCGGGGGATCTGTCGAAGCGCGCAGGGGATCTCGTTTCGGGCAGGACCCGCGGCGGCGCCGGCGGGCCGGGAGGCGTGTACGGCACCTCGAAGTTGCTCCAGGCGATCGCCAAGCAGCTCGCCAAGGACAACGACCCGCTAGTCCGCCAGGACCTCGCCCGGCTGTACATCCTCACCGAGATCGGTCGCTACACGACCCTCCGGCAGAAGGCGGTCCGCGAAGCCGGCGGGGATCTACCCGGCGTCGGCAACATCGCCAAGCTTTCGATGAGCATCATCCTTCGGCTGTCGCGCGACACGGGCCTGCGGCTGCTCGGAGCGCGCGGGATGCTCCACGCCTACCAGCCGTCCGGCAACAAGGAGCTGAACGATCTCGCCGGCGGCCCGCTCGCTGGGATGATCACCGAGATGGCCCTCTTCGTGCAAGGTCCCCAGATCTACGGCGGCACCGACGAGATCCAGCACAACATCATCGGCGAGCGCGTCCTCGGGCTGCCCAAGGAGCCCAACAACGACAAGGTCGTGCCGTTCAAGGATCTGCCTCGTAACTGACGGGGGCTTCGAACTGACGGGGAGGGATGGATTCGCCGCTCTGGCCGGCGTCCCGATCCTTCGGATCGGAAAACGACCTGCCTCCGCGGCGGCTCCTTTCCTCCCCTCATTTCAATCTTCCAGTTTCGACGCTGGTCTTGGCGTGCCTGGACGATCCCGTCGCTCCCCGTCCGGTATGGCCAAGGCGCTCGCGCAACGGCCGCGATGCCCCTTAAGTCCGTTTTGATACTTGCCGACATTCCAGGGAAGAGGAATGCGGGCGGCGCAGGCCACGGCTACTGACGCTCGGCTTGGAGGCCACTCCATGAACTCAACCGCAGAAACGCTCACCCCAGTCGTCGAGAACGGTGGCTTCACCATCGTTGAGCAGGACGACGTTGCGTTCAGCCTCAGTCTCTGCCGAGAGATCCACCGAATCTACGGGTCCTACCAATCCGGCGAGCTCGAAGCCGACGATTCCGTCCGCCTTGGCCTGCTTCTATCTGCGCAGATGCTCTCCACTCTCGCTGACGCGGTCACCAAAGGGATGCCGGCCATGCGTCTGGACGTCGCCGCAGCCCAGACCCGAGAAATGGTTGCGGTTCTGCTGGGCGAGCCGATTACCGGTAAGAAACCAAAGGCTGTTCGACCCCGAGCGGAGACGCGCTGTCAACGCCCGATCGGGACACCAACCCCTACCGTTCAGCCGATTGCCGGCCGCGGGCAGCCGCCGGTAACAGCCATCGCCAGTGGCCAGGAGATCGGCGATAACTCCGAGGCGGTCGCCGATGACGTATCAGCGTCGAGTCACCACGGCGACTCCCAACCGGTGTCACGAAGTATTACGGAGCAAGGTGCTACCACGCCTGACCCGGTTTCCCGCCTTGATCGCTGGCGCCGGTCAGTAAGAACGATGCCGTGGTTCCTACGGCTGCCGCTGGGAATGCTCGGATGCGGTCTGGCTGCGATTGTCATCGACATCCCACTAGTCATCCTGCTTCTGTTCTCAAATCTCTTGCTCCCGCTCAGTTTGTGCTTCGCGAGCATCGCTGCCTTGGCGCCTCGGGCTTCCCGGACGCGGATATCTCGATTGGCTCGCCTTTCAAGGATCCACCCCGGAACTGACCCGGCGTACCCAACCGGACGTTAAAGGTAAAGGCCGAAATTTCCGACGAGAATCCCGTGCGACTCTTTTTCGCTGTGTGGGCGACTGAGTTCGCGACGTACCTGACCGTCAGGTTCCGGCCCCGCCACTAGCTCTGACCCAGGACCGCCCGTGTAGCACTAGATGTGCTACATTAACGGCTGTGATCAGGATTGGGGTCCGCGAGCTACGCCAGCACGCGAGTCGGTATCTCGAGCTAGTAAAGACCGGCAGGACCGTAGAGGTGACTGAACGGGGCCATCTCGTCGCACTTCTCGTGCCACCTAGCCCTGCCGATTCCGCCCGCGACCGGCTTGTAGTAACCGGCCGTCTGATGCCAGCGCGGTCTCCCTTCCGGTTACCTCTGCGTCGGACGCCGGTCGGCGACACGAGCCCATCCGCATCCCTCGCCGAATCCCGCGACGAACGCATCACTTGATCTATCTCGACACTTCCGCACTCGTGAAATTGGTGTTCGAAGAGGCCGAGAGCGACGCGCTGGCCGCATGGCTGACCGAGCGAAACGATATTCCGAAGCTGAGCGCAGAGCTCACGACCATCGAACTCATCCGCACGTGCCGGCGTTATGACGACACGGCCGTCTACGCAGCGAGAGAGCTGCTCGCAGGACTCGACCTCATTCCCCTGACCAGCGACCTCGTCGAAAGTGCTTCGGTGGTCGGTCCGCTCGAACTACGCAGCCTCGACGCCATCCATCTTGCGAGCGCAACAGCCGTCGGTGACAGTCTGACCGCGTTCGTCGTCTACGACTCGAGACTTGGGTCCGCCGCTTCGGAGATCGGGTTGCACGTCGTTTCGCCCGCTTAAAGGATGCGGTCATTCTGCTGACACTCGGTATCTGAGGCGTCACACAGCTCACGGTCCCAGCTGTCTGGCACCTTCGTTGACATGACGGGAAAGTCTCGAACCAAACGCCACTTCTCAGTGACGGCCCTAATGGCAGCGACAGCAGCGCTGCTCGCCGGCGCGTGCACTTCGGCCGGGATCAACTTCTCCTCGGGCACGTCGACC
>DASUWA010000073.1 GCA_036378675.1 Acidimicrobiales bacterium | reverse complement strand
CTCGAAGAGCCGCTTGTACTGCTTGACCAGGGTGTTGCGGGGCTCGGTGAGGATCTGGATGAGCGCCTCCCGGTCCAGGTTGTGCACGCTGGTGATGACCGGCAGGCGGCCGACGAACTCGGGGATCATGCCGAACTTGAGCAGGTCCTCCGGCATCACGTCGGCGAACTGGTCGGTCGTGCCCTTGGCGTTCCTGACCCGCAGCTTGGCGTTGAAGCCCATCCCGTTGTGCCCGGAGCGCTGCTCGATGATCTTTTCCAGTCCGGCAAACGCCCCGCCGCAGATGAACAGGACGTTCGGCGTGTCGATCTGGATGAACTCCTGGTGCGGGTGCTTGCGGCCGCCCTGCGGCGGGACGCTCGCGGTGGTGCCCTCCAGGATCTTCAGCAGCGCCTGCTGCACGCCCTCGCCGGAGACGTCACGCGTGTTGCTCGGGTTCTCCGACTTGCGGGCGATCTTGTCGATCTCGTCGATGTAGATGATCCCGGTCTCGGCCTTCTTGACGTCGTAGTCGGCGGCCTGGATCAGCTTGAGGAGGATGTTCTCGACGTCCTCGCCGACGTAGCCAGCCTCGGTGAGAGCGGTGGCGTCGGCGATAGCGAACGGAACGTTCAGCATGCGGGCAAGGGTTTGAGCCAGGAAGGTCTTGCCGCAACCGGTCGGACCGAGAAGCAGGATGTTGGATTTCTGAAGCTCTACGTCACCGTCGGAGTAGCCACCCGACTGGACGCGCTTGTAGTGGTTGTAAACAGCGACGGACAGGATCTTCTTGGCGCGCTCCTGGCCGATGACGTAGTCGTTGAGGAAGGTAAAGATCTCCGCCGGCTTGGGGAGCTCGTCGAAGCGGACCTCAGTGCTCTCGGAGAGCTCCTCCTCGATGATGTCGTTGCAAAGGTCGATGCACTCGTCGCAGATATAAACCCCCGGGCCTGCGATGAGCTTCTTGACCTGCTTCTGCGACTTACCGCAGAAGGAGCACTTGACCAGGTCGCTTGACTCGCCGAACTTCGCCACTCCCCCGTCCTCCGGATCTAGGCGACGCCCGCCGCTTGCGGTACGAGCGCTAGTTCTCGTGTGGTGATTACCTCATCGATGATGCCGTAATCCTTCGCTTCCTCGGCGCTCATGATGAAGTCTCTGTCTGTATCGCGGGCGACCTTGTCAACCGGCTGGCCGGTGTCAACCGCCAGCATCTCGTTGAGCAGGTCCCGCATCCTCAGGATCTCCTTGGCCTGGATCTCGATGTCTGCGGCCTGACCCGCTGCACCCCCGTACGGCTGGTGGATGAGGATGCGCGCATGGGGGAGTGCGTAGCGCTTTCCTTTGGTCCCGCCTGCGAGGATGACCGCGGCCGCGGACGCAGCCTGGCCGTAGCAAAACGTTGATATGTCGTTCTTGACGAACTTCATCGTGTCGTAGATGGCAAAGAGAGCGGTGATGTCACCGCCCGGGCTGTTGATGTAGAGGCTTATCTCTTTGTCGGCGTTCTTGTACTCGAGGTACAGCATCTGGGCACAAATCGCATTGGCGACGTAGTCGTCGATCGGGGTCCCCATGAAGATGATGTTCTCCTCGAGCATTCGGGTGAACAGGTCGTAGCTCTTCTCCCCCCGGTTGGTTTGCTCCCACACCCCGGGGATGTGGTACTGGGCTAGGGGATTAATCACCGCTCTGCGCTCTCCTGCTCGTCCGTGTCCTGCTGGTCCGTCTTCTGGTCTTCCGACTTCCGATCGGTGTCGGTCGTGTCGTCTTGTTCGGTCTTGGCTTGAGTGGTCTTGGTGTCCGTTGCGTCGTCTTCTGGGTCGGCTGGCTCGAGTAGCGCTCGGTCGATGGGGTGTCCCTCCGGGTCGACGATCTCGACCTGTTCGAGGAGCCACTCCAGGGCCTCGCTCTTTTTCCAATCCGAGCGTACCGCGGGCATCTGCTCCGCGCGGTCGAGGTTTCGGCGAAGCTCCGCTGGCTTCACACCGTAAACCTCTGCCAACCGGTCGATTTCGGCCTGGAGGTCCTGGTCGGTGGGCTCTATCTGCTCCTGGTCGGCGATCGCTCGGAGCGCCAGGTCGGCCTTCACCGCCCCGGCCGCCCCCTCGCGCATCGACTCGACCACCTGCTCAGGCGTCTGGCCGGTCGCCTGGAGGTACTCGGCGACCCCGAGGTTCTGCGACTGGAGCCGGTGCTCCAGGTCGTGGACCCGCCTTTGGACCTCTGCGTCCACGAGAGGCGCCGGCGCGTCAATGTCGACCAGCTCGACCAGAGCTTCGACGGCCGAGTTCCGAAGCGCCAGGGTGGACTGGACCTTTTTCACAAGGCTGATCCGCTTGGTGATGTCCGCCCGCAGCTCCTCGACGGTGTCGAACTCGGACGCTTCGCTCGCCCATTCGTCGGTCACTTCGGGGAGGACCTTCTCCTTGACGTCCTTGACCAGGACCTTGAAGTGAACCGTCCCGTCGGGCAGCTCGGCGTTGAACTCGAATATGTCGCCGACCCTCGCGCCTTGAAGCTGGTCGTCGAGCTCCGGCAGGACCGTCTTGCTGCCGAGCTCGTAAAGGAAGTCGTCGGTGGTAAGGCCGGACACGTCCTCGCCGTTGCGGGAACCCTTGAGGTCGATCGTCAGGTGGTCGCCGTCCCTCGCCGGGCGGCTGACTTCACGCAGCTCGCCGAAGTTGGAGCGCAGGCGATCGATCTGGGCCTGGATCTCCTCTTCCGTCACCTCCGGGCTCGGGACCTCCACGCGAAGGCCCTGGTAGCCGGCGAGGTGCAGCCGGGGGCGTATCTCGACGACGGCGTCGAAGGCGATGGGGCCCTCCTTCTCGCCGGAGGTGATGTCGATCTCAGGCGGCGCTATCGCGTCTACTTCGTTTTCCCGGATGGCGCGGGTGTAGTAGTCGGGCAGGGCCTCACGTAGTGCCTCCGCCCGGCCGCTCTCCTTGCCGAGGCGGGCTTCCAGGATCCGGCGGGGGGCCTTGCCGGGCCGGAAGCCGGGGATGCGCACCTCCCGAGCGATCTTTCGGAACGCCGCGTCGATCGCCTTTTCGAACTCCGCCTCGTCGACCTCGACGGACAACTTCACCTTGTTGCCCTCGAGGGGCTCGACCACGGCTTTCATATAGGGCTGGAAGTCTAGGGGCGACCGGTGTGGATGCGGGTTGGAGGGCTTTCGCCGGCCGGCGGGCGGGTGTGCGGGTGTGTGTGTCGTCGTGCGCCAGCGGCCGGCGGCCCGGGGGGCGGGTGCCGCCGTGCGGTGGCGGGATGGCGGGGTGGTCCAGCGCGTGGGGATTGGAGCCGGGCGGCTGCGTCTGGGCGTGAAATCCGCGTTTGGGTGTGGATTCGAGCACGCCATGGCACGAATCCACTCCCGAAGTTCTGATCCACTGCCCAAACCGAGCCGTTGTACGCCGGGGACAGAGATCCGCTTCCGCCCTGGCAGCGACATCCGCTGATTAGGCTGAACGCGGAACCCTGCTCATCAGACGGGGAGTAGCGCAGCGGTTAGCGCACCTGCTTTGGGAGCAGGAGGCCGGGGGTTCGAATCCCCCCTCCCCGACTCATGTGATGAGAGTCGACACCCTCCCCGACTCACAAACCCTCCCCGACTCATCCTCCTGACGTCGTGGGCGCCTTTTAGGACTGGGTGCCGGCCCCACCACCAAAGGCCGGCACTTGGCCGTCATCTACCGAGCTGTGATCAGCCCGCCGTTCTTCTCAGTGCCCGCCATGCGAGCTGCCACCCTGTGGGCTCGCCGAACCATGGCCGGACGAGCCCGCGCTTGTCGCCGGGGCCGTGCCGGTGTCCGGGCTGTCTGTGTCACCGGTGTTGTTGTCGGAGGACTCGGTGCTGGTTTGGCTCGTGGCGTCACTCGAGTCCGAGGTCGCGTTGGCGGCCTTCAGCGCGGACAGGTGGCTGGTGCACCAGCCGAACGTGGCCGATACAGACCCGCCGGTCTCGGCGATCAGCGCCTTGAAGGCCGTCGAGTTGTCCGCGGGCGACGTCGCGGTCGCAGACGAATGATGGGCGAGGAACGCGGTGCACAAACCGAATAGGGCGTGGCTGTTCGCCGGGCCCGTGCTCGGGATCGACCCGATCGTCAGCGTGTTGTTGTTGACCGTCGAGGGAACGCTCGTGGAGGTCGTCGAGGTGGTCGAGGTCGTGGAGGTGGTGGAGGTGGTGTCGGCCGACGAGTCGGCTGAGAGACCGATCGCCGAGTGGGCCTTGCCCGTCGATGAGGCCTGGTTCGGCAAGGCGCCGGTTGCGGCCGCCGCGGCAGTGCCTACCCCAAGCGCGGCGACTGTCGCGATGGTGGCTGCCTTGGCTGAAAGAACTTTGGTGAGCAACATTTCTCCTTATGGGATGTTTGCCCCATCGACGGATATAAATCGCGTCTGTACCCCACGTTGTTAACGCCCTAAGCGGAAATTTCGCCACTGATCGTGTAGAATCACATATGGTCTGGCCAAAGACCGTGACCTGCATTCCCGGAGCCGCGCCTGACTCCGTGCGGCCCGACTCGACCCGGAATACCACTACGCCGACGACGGGCGCCATCCGTGCACGGTTAGGCTCTTCGCACCTCGCGGGCGTAGCTCAACGGTAGAGCTCCAGCCTTCCAAGCTGGTTACGCGGGTTCGACTCCCGTCGCCCGCTCGGGGCAACGATGCCCTGCATCAACATTCAGTCAGGTCGTGCCAGTGGTGACCCCATGCAGCGAAGAGCGGATTCGCAGGCGGGTTCTGATCGCCTCGATCACCACCGTCGCCGTCCTGGCCGTCCCCTTTCTGGCTGTTCCCGCCCGGCTCGCCGCCGGCGCATCCACGCCGGCACCGGCGACCACCTCCACCTCGACCGGCCTGGTTTGGTCGATCCTGTCCCCTTCCTCCTCGCCTCCGGCGCTCCAGGACGCGAGCGCGGTCTACGACAGCGACAACAAGACCGTCGTCCTCTTCGGAGGCCTCACCTCCCAAGGAACGGTCTCGGACAGCACGTGGGTGTGGAACGGGTCGACCTGGACCGACTACTCGCCGGCGCAGATCGAGGAGCCCCCCGGCCGGTACCTGGCATCGATGGCCTTCGACCCGGCTCTGCACCAGCTGATTCTCTTCGGC
>DASUWA010000072.1 GCA_036378675.1 Acidimicrobiales bacterium | reverse complement strand
CCGACGTTGAGGAGTTTTGGTAACACATCCTGATGGTCGTAGCCATTTTCGCCTTCATCTGTGGCATTTGTGCTGCCCCATCCGAAGCCAGGGTCGTACTTCGCCAGGGACTGGCCGGGAAAGTCGGTGGGAAGCCTCCCGGTGTCGACCGCCATCCGTAGGTCGAGATCACCGTCGTTGACATTGCAGAAATTCGAGATGTCGCGGGAAGCCCCTGGAGCGATGTTGGCGTGCGGGGTTTCATCGCTCGAGTAATTTCGGGTCCGGAGTTCGCCGTAGAACACCGTTTGGTCGCGGTAGGGACGGAGATCGTCCGGGTTGTGCGTATCGCCGAGCGTATAACCCGGCTGTCCAGTGCTCGTGTCGGCCGCCCCAGACTTGATCGTCGCGAGGAAGCGGTTATAGAAGTCGCCATAGAGGGTCGTGTTGTCCGAGATGAAGTTGAAGTCGTTGACAGGCTTCCCTTGGAGCCACCTGGTCGTGGTGCTGCCGCGGAAGGTACCGCTAGCAAGGGTGAGCGCCGCAGGCCCGAAGCCGCCGCCGCTGAATGTGCCTATAGTCAGCGAGATAGTGCCAGCACCAAGCGAAGTCCCTCGGCTAACTTCGACCCACTTGCCAACCAACGTCGACCCCTGCACTGTGCCGTGGAAGACATTGGTTGAGTCCAAGCCTCGGCTGAACACCTGGTTAGCGGATTTGCCAGCGTCTACGCTCTCACCCATCCACCAGACGTCGTTGCCGTTCTGTTGCAGGTAGTAGACGCCGTTGTCGCTGCCGTAGAACGTGCCGGTAAGCGTGGGAACGTCAGCGGGGGCGGGACCGGACAACACTCCAACGGTGATCCCTGCAATTAGTGCCACCGAGAGGATCGCTGAAATCGGCGTCCGTAAACGACTACGCACTCCAATCCATAGACGGCCACGTGTGGGACTGGGACGGCTATCGAAGAGAGTCAACGGACCGCTCCCTCCACCCCATTGAGTTCTTAACCCCCCAACCACTCAAAGGGCGCGCTGAATCACACAGCCGCTTGTGCATGGACTTCCCCACATTCTCAGCTCTTCCGGCCAAAAACTTCTGGGGTCCACCTGCTCCTAGGGTGGCTTCGACGAGAACCCCAATCTCTGGCGCAAAACAAATGCCAGAGTCCCCTCGCTACTTCAAGATCGGTTTCTACATCGGATTCGTGCACTTGTCATGCGACTTTGTCCAATGGTCACTGGAATGTGTCCAAAGACACGGCAGAGAGGTTGCCGTTGGCAAACGCCGCATCCGAACCACGCCCCACTAAGTCACGACGTCGCCACTTTGACGGGTGGTCGGCCGCAAATTTTGTCGATATGTTTCCAGCGATTCGCTGGACGTCACGCACCCAGCATTTGATACGGGGACGCCGGCTCTAGATTGCGCGACTCGATCGCGGGACCCGGGTGCCCGCGCTGTCAGAACGGCTCCTCGTCCATACCCTGCTGTGCAGGCTGTCGGCGGTTCACCCCGACCTTGACGAATCGAAGGTCGGGCCCGACACCATCGGCCAGGATCTCCTTCTTGTGTCGTTCGACGCCATCCTTCCCGGTCCACGTCTCGACCTCGCCCTTGCCCACGACACCGACACGGTCGCCTTTCTGCAGCGACGCGGCGACGTGCTCGGCGAGAGACCCGAAGCACAACCTCGTAGAACGTCGTCTCGGGTTCGGGCTCACCCTTGGGTGCATTGGGACGGTATGCCAGTCCGAAGCTAGTGAACGCTTTGCCGGATTGGCCGTGGCGTAGCTCCGGGTGGTCGGTCAGGTTTCCGATTCTGGCGACGTCCACGGGATCAGTCACTCGGGTTCCTCCTTCCAGGCGTCGAGTGCGATGAGCAGACGGGCGCGGAGCGCCGGCTCGTCCAACAGCACGGCCTCGCCTGCGTCGAGGGCGGCTCGTGTTTCTTTCACCTCGGCACGCATCTCGTCAGCGCGCTCGGGCTCGGCGTCGGTAATGTCGTCCGCACTCCAGAGCACCGCGTACAGTCCCATCGTCCGAGAGCCACCGTTCAGCGATCGGGTAGGTAAGCGGATAGACGCACGGGAGCGCCGGTCGCTACATCCATACGATCCTCTCGGGTGCGTTCGACGACCCGGTGAAGTGGCAGCGGCTCGTCGTCAATCCCGCCACCGTGCCACTCCCCCATCGGCATCGGCCGCCAAACCGCCCGAAATGCAGGTTTGGAGCGGGTCTCAGCTCCGCCGCTTCCTGTCCCTTTGCGAGGGCGACCGTTACTACTGGCCCTGGCTCGTGCTCGCCACCAGCGGCGCCCGCCGAGCTGAGGTGCTGAGGCTCCGCTGGATCGACCTTGACTCTGAACGAGGCGTCGCCTCCATCCGCCAGACCGTTATCCCGCTGACCAAGGCAAGCGGGAAGGGTCGAGAAGGTCGGATCGCGCCTCGCACCAAGACGGATAAGCCTCGCGTGATCGAGCTGGATGCCACCACCGTTGCCGCCTTTCGTACCTGGAAGGCCAAGCAGGCTCAGGAGAGGCTGCTGCTGGGCGCTGGCTACCAGGACAACGATCTCATCTTCTGTCGGCCGGACGGGCGCCCCTACCACCCTGAAAGCTTCTCCAAGACCTTCGACCGCCGGCGACGCCAAGAAAGGTTCTCGGAGCTGCCGACCATCCGCTTGCACGATCTCCGCCATACCTGGGCGACTCTCGCTCTGATTGCCGGTGTCGACGTCGCTGTCGTCTCGAAACGGCTCGGTCACTCCTCCCCGATGGTGACCTGGACGATCTATCAACACGTGGTCAAGGGAATGCAGACCGACGCGGCCGAGAAGGTCGCCGCGCTGATCTTCGGCGCTTAAAGGGGCCGGACGGCTCCCGGTGTTAGGACCCAGCCGCCCTCGCTGACAACGACCTCCGAGTAATCCAGCCAGCGATCAGTTCCGAACTCGAAGGGATTCGTTAGTACGGCACCGTTAGGCAGCGTCACCTGATACAGCGGAGTCGGAGACTCCTCCCGTGTCGGCCCCGCCACTATTTGTGCTCGCACTTCCGTCCCCTCGTTCATAAAAGCTGTCCCTTAAGGCCCCTAGATCTAGCCTCGTTACTTCGGATGATGTTCTCTACTTCTTGAGCTGACAAGTGTACACAGCCATTTTGTTCTGAAATTGTTACCAAATTCACCGGTCCGCCTACTTTTCCATCTTGGCTTGCGGTCTCGGTTATCACGTAAGCGGCTAGCGCCGTCATCTCTTGAACCGTTCGACCGGGTTCGTACAGACGATTTAAGAGGTAGAGGGCGTATTGGGCGACGCCCTGAACTGCGAACCCATAATCATGAAGCATCGGAGAGAAATCCAACTGTGAGCCGAGGCTGTAGAGCTTCTGAGCATCTGCGCCGCCGCTTCCAACCTCGTAGCCAGCGACGATAAAAACGAGATCCGGCCGAGTCGCCGTTTGACCCATCTGCGCCAGCGCCGGCGCCGGGATCGCGGGAACGCTCGGAAACCACTCGTTGTAACGCTGGCGAGAGTGACTGCGCAGTACCTCCATGACGGGCGTCACTCCATCGAGATTTGCATTTTGGATCTGCTGCGTTACCTCTTGGATCAGAAGGGTACCGACGTCGCCAGTACCGGCCTGGAGGACGGCCACGTGCGGCGCCAGCACCCGGGCTTTCTGTTGCGAGTCGTTTTGAGCGGTAATCCCCCGGGGATCACCGAAGGTTCCCCGGCTGTCTGCGGCGAGCGCTATCCCGTCTGTGGACTTCAAAGCAACCAGCAGAGTCACTGCCCCGTCTCCTTGTGATCAAGTTCTGATCGCGAACTGCACTTCGTGACATTCCTGCCAGAAAGTGCAGCCCATGTACCTGCGGTTTCGCCCCGGAGGCGCTGCTCGGGGGGGAGGACTCGAACCCCCAATAACAGGGCCAGAACCTGTCGTGTTGCCGATTACACCACCCCCGAAGGGTTCCCGAGCACTCTAGTCGTTGAGCGCAGGCCGGCCACACGGGAGGTGATCCGTGGCGGCTGATCTCCCGGGCGGCAAGACTGGTTGCGTGCCCGACGAGTGGGAGCAGTTGACACCGGAGATCCGGGCATCCGACGCGGATCGGGAACTGACTCTGGGGCAGCTCCGGCAGCACGTGACCGACGGGCGCCTGACCCTGGACGAGTTCGCCGATCGGGTGGGTGTGGCCCTCGCCGCACGCACCCGGGGCCAGTTGGAGATGCTGGTCTCCGATCTGCCTACCACTGCTGTTCAAACAGCCCCGTCCACCGTTCCCGAAAGGAGGCTGAGCGCCGTACGCCGTCGGGTCGTCGCCATAATGAGCGGAAGCCAGGCGAAAGGCCGATGGCGGGTCGGGAAGTCGGTCACAGCCGTTGCGGTCATGGGCGGCTGCGAACTCGACTTTCGCCAGGCTCAAATCGAGGCAGATGAAGTGCAAGTCACCGCGGTCGCCGTGATGGGCGGAATCGACATCGTCGTCCCGGAAGGAATCGCGGTCGAACTATCCGGACTGTCGATCATGGGCGGCAAGCAACTGAAGGTCGCGGACGTCCCGGTTCTGCCCGGTTCCCCGGTCATCTGTGTACGGGCCTTCCCGATCATGGGCGGAGTGAGCGTTCGGTCGAAGCGCACCCGAGGCGAAGCGGAAAAATCCACCGGCGACGCCGACACCACTCCGCCTGCCCCTATCGAGTTGTCGGAGATACAGGAGATCGTGCCGGCCTTGGGCGGGGCCAGTGGGTCGAGCGCCCCTGAGGGAACGGTCACGATCATGTTCAGCGACATCGTCGGGTACTCCGAAATGAACGTGCGCCTTGGCGACCTTGCCGCCCATGAGGTCCTGAGGGCACACAACGCAATCTTCCGCGAGCAGCTGGCAACACATGGAGGCCAAGAGGTCAAATCCCAGGGTGACGGGTTCATGGTCGCTTTCTCCAGCGCAACGCGCGCTCTCCGTTGCTCAGTGGGGATCCAGAAAGCACTCGAGAAGTACTGCACCGAGCATCCCGACGAGCCGATTCGAGTCCACATCGGTTTGCACGCGGGGGAACCGATTCGCGACGGGGGGGACTTGCTGGGACGGACGGTCATCACCGCCAGCCGCCTGAGCGACATTGCCCGTCCGGGTGAGATTCTCGTTTCGGCGCTGCTCTATGAACTGACCGATCCGACTGGTGAGTTCAAGTTCGGAGAGCCGAGACAAGTTGATCTCAAAGGCATGTCCGGCAGCAGGACCGTTTATCCGGTCCAGTGGCAGGCCTGATCTCCGAAGTTCGTTAGCCCAAACGGCCCAGAGCCTTGCGGATCCGTTCCAGGGTTCGGTCCCGTCCGAGCAACTCGAGGGACTCCCATAGCGGCGGTCCCACCGATCGACCGGTTACAGCGAGCCGGATCGGAGCCTGGGCCTGCTGAGGCTTCGCAACGCCCGCGGCCTCGCCGGCGGCGAGGGTGGCCTGGTGGATGTCTTCGGCAGTCCATTCGATGTCGAGGTAACGAGCTTCGGCTGCAGAGAGGATGGCTGCGAACGCCGGCTGCTTGGCCACCGACTTGTCCCACTCCTCCTGGTCGATGACCGGCTCCGGCAAGTAGAGAAAGTCGGTCATCGAGTAGACCTCGGCGAGGGTCCGAGCGCGCTCCTGGACAAGCGACGCGATTGGCTCCCACCTATTTCTCTGCCAGGCTGCGGCACGCTCTACCAGCTCGGCTACCGACATTGCTCGCATGTACTCCGAGTTCACCGCGCGCAGCTTCACTTCGTCGAAGATCGCGCCGGCGCTCTTGACATCCTCGAGCCGGAATTCCGCGATCATCTCCTCGACGGTGATGATCTCCTTGTCGTCGCGTGGGGCCCAACCAAGAAGCGCCAGATAGTTGCGGAACGCCTCTGACAGATAGCCCTCGTCACGGAAGTCCTCCACTGCCACCTTGTCGCGCCGCTTCGAGAGTTTCTTGCGGGCCGCGCTCAGCAGCAACGGAAGGTGCGCGAAGACGGGCGGCATGCCGTACCCGAGAGCATCCCAGAGAAGGAGACCCTTCGGAGTGTTGGAAACATGATCCTCGCCGCGGATCACGTGGGTGATCCTCATTTCGGAGTCATCAACCGTGTTGGCGAGGATGAACAGAGGGTCCCCATTCGACTTGCGGATTCCGAAGTCCTCGATGACCGCGTTCTGGAAGGTGACCCGGCCGCGAACCAGATCGTCGAACGACGTCTCTCCGGTGTCGGGAGTCCGGAACCTCACCAGCCTGCCAGGGCCCGGCTCCACGGCGCGATCCCGGCAGTAACCGTCGTAACCCGGCGGCCCACCCCGTTCCTTCGCTCGCGCCGCAACCTGCTCGGTTGTGCAGTCGCAGGCGTAAGCGGCGCCGGCGGCGAGCAATTTTTCAATCGCATCGTCGTACCGCGCGCGTCGCAAGGACTGAAAATACGGGCCCTCATCCCAGTCGAGCCCCAGCCACCGCATCGCCGACTGGATGCCCTCGACGTGCTCAGGCCGGTTGCGGCCAGTGTCGGTGTCTTCGATGCGCAACACGAACGTGCCGCCGGTCTGGCGGGCGAAGAGCCAGTTGAACAGCGCCGTTCGCGCCGTCCCGACATGGAAGTAACCCGTCGGTGACGGCGCGATACGGACGCGCGGGGCGTCGGTCACGCGGTTAAGGCTATTTAGCTGGCCAGAAGGTCGTGCGCATCGCCGCCGACGAGCTGCCGGCGCAGCTTTCCGATTGCGTCGCGCTCGATCCGGCGGACGCGCTCGGCGGTCAGCTGCAGCGCCTGGCCGACCTCGCCCTGGGTACGAGGCTCGCCCCGGTCGAGGCCGTAGCGGAGGCGCAGCACCTCAGCCTCCTCGTCAGACAGTCGGGTGAGGAACCTTGCCACCTCGCTGGGCAGCATCCCGGCCGCCACCGACTCGAACGGAGACTCGGCCGCCCGATTCACGACCAGATCGCCGAGGCTGGTGTCGCCGTCCTCGCCCACCGCGACATCGAGGCTCATCGGATCCGTGTCGTAGCGGAACAGCTCCGCGACGGTCTGCTCGGTGGTGTCGAGTGCCTGCGCCAGTTCCGCGAGCGTCGGGGGGCGGCCAAGTCGCAGCTCCAGCTCGGACTGGAGTCGCCGGGCACGGCGGATCTCGTCGCCGACGTGGGCCGGCACGCGGACGGTGTGTGCGGTGTTCTCCACCGCCCGGCCAATGGCCTGGCGGATCCACCACGTGGCGTAGGTCGAGAACTTGAAGCCCTTCCGCCAGTCGAACTTCTCGACGGCATGGATCAGTCCGAGGTTGCCTTCCTGGATGAGATCCCCCAGCGGCAGACCCGACCACTGGTATTTGCGCGCGACCGAAACGACCAGGCGTAGGTTGGAGTTGATGAACTCGGTGGTCGCTTCCTCAGCTGCGGAAACTTTTTCGCGCAGCTCGCGCCGCTGCTTGGCGGTCAGCTTCTCGCCGGAATCCAGGGTCGCCTGGGCAGCTTGGCCATCCTGGATGATCTGGCCGAGCCGCATCTCATCGGCCTTGGTCAGGAGCGGGAAGCTACCGGCCTCGTCGAGGTAAAGCCCTAGAAGATCGGGGGAGTGGGAAACAGACTGATTCATTGCAATGAGAAATAACCACAGGGGGCCATGCATTATGCCGCGCGTTTCCGTATTGGGTGTGTGACAAAGGGCACAATCGCCGAGACAGGAGAGTTGATGAACGACACCGAGATCGTCCAGCAGATCGATCAGCTCGTCGAACAAGAGCACGAGCTGGAGCGCCTTCATGCCGCGGAGGGGTTGAACGAAGACGACCGGGCGCGCCTGCAAGACATCGAAGTGAGGCTTGACCAGTGCTGGGACCTGCTCCGGCAGCGCCGCGCCCGCAGAAACGCTGGTCAGGACCCTGGAGAGGCTCAGGTTCGTCCCGCCCAGGTCGTCGAGCACTACCAGCAATAGGAGGGAGTCTTCCGACTGCCGGGGCCGGCAGGACCGCTGGCTGCCGGTTTTTGAGGGACAAATGGGTTTTGCGTGACGACTAGGGCTGTTTCGCGTCGCGTTTGCACCAGAAAATCCAAATGCACCTAATTACTGGCCCCATGGAGCGGGTTGAGTCTGGCTCGGGCGAAGTCAGGTGTGCTCGCCCAACCAGTCCCGATGCTCGGGTGCGGCGACCTCGATCATCCGCTCCGCCCTGGCCCGGTCGTCGAGCCCCCGCAGGTCGGCGATGCCGTGCTCGGTCACCACGACGTCAACGTCCGCGCGGGGGGTCGAAATCCGCTCCGGTGCGGGGACGATGGTCGAGCGGTCCCCCGCGGTGGACGGCAGGGCCACGATGGACAACCCCCCGGGGGACCGAGAAGCGCCGGCGGCGAAATCGGGGTGCCCGCCGGCGCCCGAGACGATCCTCCCGTTGACCGTCTCGACGTTGGCGGCCCCGTCGAGCCCGACCTGGAGCGCGGTGTTGATGGCGACGAAACTTTCGACGGCGGAGATCGCGGTCAGGTCGTGGGTGTGCTCGATGCCGCACAGCCGCAGCCGGCCATCTTCCAGCATCCCACGCAACGCCGGGCCTCCCCACATATACGCGGCTTCGGCGGTCCCCTGGAGCAGCCCGGCCTCCTCGAGCGACACCAGTTCGTCGGTCACGAGCCCGGAGCGGACCTGGACGGGCCGGCGCAGCGAGGCGATCACGGAAGACCCGATAACGCCTGGCCCCCACTGAACCGTCGCACCTTCGGGAATCAAGCTCGCGACCAGCTCGCCGATCCCGTGGTGCACCGAGGTTGGCTCGTTCCGCGGCGGCGGATCCGGCGGATCCTCTCTCTCGAAGACCGCCACGACCTCGGCGGAAACGACCGGGGCTCCCGGAATCGGGTCGCCCTGCCACCTCTCGACAACGACCGACCTCGCCTGGCCCATCGCCGTCCCCACAAAACCCGGGCTGTGCGCAAGCGTGAAACCGGCGCTGCTCTCGTGAACGCCAACCACCAGAACCTCTGGTTTCATGCGCCCGGAGAGCAGACCCGGGATCGCCGAAAGTCTCGCCGGGAAGGTGCTGACCGTTCCTGCGTCCACGGCAGCTCTCGTCCCTTGCCCGGTCAAGAAAGTTCGGACCGGAAGTTGGGTCGTAGCCATCCACGGCGCGTCCCGTACGACCCAGCCGATCAGCACTTCCGGCTCGGCGATCCGGGCTGCTTCTGTGACGTCCACCGGGTCGATCAATGGGCCGTCAGGCCCGTCGGCCAAGACGATGAGCGGGCGACCGCGCCCTTCCGGGATCAAAGGTTGGCGGGGGTGAGCACAGGAATCGCCTCGCTCCCGGCAGGGCGTTCGAAGGCGATCCGGAGCGCCAGTCCTTCGTGCAGCTCGACAGCTTCGCCGCCGACGAGTTGGGCCCACATCCACGGCCCTTCCTCGAGCTCCGCGATCGCAACGACGGTGGCGCCAGGGAGCGGCTCCTCGGGCTCAGCCGGCTTGCTCGGCATGATCGCCCAACTCACCAGCTTGGCCCGACCGGAAGCCGGCTCCCACCGCAGGTCCTCCGAACTGCACACCGGGCACAGCGTCGCTTGCGGCTTCGAGGCGTGGTCGTGGGGCGCGCATCGGCGGATCAGGTAGATCCCGGAAGCGGTTCCTTCGAAGAATTCCTCCGTTGCGTCGTCACGCCCGACGGCTTGCAGCGTCATGACGGGCCGGTTCCCAGCACGAGAGTCGCGTGGTGGTCGAGGATGCCGCCGTTGCCACTAACCAGGGCGACATCGTGGCGCTCGACCTGGCGGTCACCACCGTGCCCGCGGACCTGAATGATCGCCTCTGACAGCGGGGTCATGCCCCACATGTAGTAACCGGAAAGCTGGCCGCCTCCGGTGTTCAGCTTCAGCCGGCCGTTCGGCCCGATCGCCCCGCTCGATACAAACGGTCCCCCCTCGCCTTTTTCGCAGAACCCGTAGTCCTCGAGCGAAACCAGAACGGTGAACGTATAGCAGTCGTACAGCTCGGCCACATCGATGTCCTGGAGCTTGACGCCCGCCATCTCGAGAGCTGCCGGTCCGGAGCGGGCCGCACCCGTAACGATCCCGAAGTCTTCGTCATGTTCAAAGAGACGGCCGGGGTGGCACTGCGCCCATCCGTTCACGTACACCGGTGGTTGCCGTAGATCGGCTGCGCGGTCCTCCGACGTGACAACAACTGCTACCCCACCGTTGGACACCAAGCAGCAATCAAGCAACCGGAACGGATCGGCGATCGGTCTCGAGTTCCGGTGATCTTCCAGGGTAATGGGATCGCGTTTTGACGCGATCGGGTTGAGCGCCGCCCACTCCCTTTGTGCGACGGCAATGTTGCCGAAGTCCTCGGTCGTCGTACCGAATCGGTTCATGTGCCGGCGTGCAGCCAACGCATAAAGCGTGTTGGCTCCGATCGCACCGGCGGAGATGAGCAAGCCGCTCCATCCATGCAGCATCGGCTTCGGCGGAGGTTCGTCGCTCGCCGACCCGCCCGGCTTCACCGTAAGGGTCTCGGGACGTCGTCTCGCTCCATAGACATCACCGGCTGAACGGCCGGGCCGGAGTGGCGCGTCCGCAAAAACGCACACCACCACCTCCGCCATCCCCGCCTGCACCGCCATCGACGCGAACTGAACCATCGACCCCGCCGTTGAACCGAAACCCTGCATCTCGGACAGGAGGCGCAGATCGTGGAGACCGAGCTCACGCTGCAGCCCGAGCCCGACTCCTCCGGTCGTGCCGTTCGAGGTGAGCAGCCCGTCAACATTCGTCAGGGCCAGGCCGGCGTCGGCGACTGCGAGGCGGATCGCTTCGGTGGCAAAACTGGTCGCGGTTCGCCCGTATACCGCTCCCATCTCGGTGAGCCCGAGGCCGGCAATGACGGGTCTTCTTCCCCCTCGCACAGTCACGCCGGTCACCTTAGCGATGGCTGTCGTCGCTGCGCCTAACCGCGACGCCCAGGGCGAATAGGGTCTCTTTCCGTGCTCGCACTTCTGTTTCCCGGCCAAGGATCACAGCGCCCGCAAATGGGAGAGCCTTGGAAGGGCCATCCGGCGTGGAGCGTTGTCGACCGAATCTCCGCAGCGACCGGCCGCGACGTCGCGGGGTTGCTACTCGACGCGGATGCCGAGACCCTGAGGCAAACTCGCAACGCTCAGCTCGCGGCCTTCGCCCTGAGCATCGTGACGCTTCGCGCGGCGCGGTCGAGTGGACTCGAGTACAAGCCGGTTCGAGCCGTAGCCGGCCACAGCCTCGGGGAGTACACCGCGTTGGTCGCCGGCGGCGCTCTCGAGCCGGAAGAAGGCGCGCGGCTTGTCGCCGAGCGAGGCGAAGCCATGCAAATCGCAGCCGACTCTGCTCCCGGGACGATGGCGGCTGTGCTCGGACTCGATCCCGACGCGGTCTCCAAGGCTTGTTCCTCGGTCGAGGGCGCATGGCCGGCCAACGACAACGCGCCCGGGCAGGTGGTTATCGCCGGCACCCACGCCGGGGTCGAAGCGGCCGGGGAGGCGGCGCGTCAACTCGGTGCGAAGCGGGTCATGCCGTTGCCGGTCGGTGGAGCGTTCCACTCTCCTTTGATGGCGCCGGCGCAGCAAAGGCTCGGCGATGCCCTCGCCGGCGCACGTTTCCACGAGGCGGAAGTGGACGTGGTCGCCAACGTCGACGCGAGCGCCCACCGTTCGGGCTGGGTCGATCTGCTTTCTGCGCAGCTGGTCTCCCCGGTCCATTGGCGCGAGTCGCTGCTGTTATTGCAACGGCTCGGCGCGACCCATTTCCTCGAGCTCGGCTCTGGCACTGAATTGTCGGGCATGGTCAAGCGGACGGTCGATGACTCACAACGGGCGAACGTCGCAACTCCGGACGACCTTGATGGATTGACCGGCTTTCTGGAAGGCGTCTCCCGATGACCGTCGGATAACCGCCACAGGGTTCCACCGGAGCGACTACAAGATCCGACCCGCCACCCGTCAGACTACGGGTTTAACCATCTTGACAAGCGTCGTGTCGAGGGCAATCAAGGCCCGGTGTAATGCCTGAGAGGCCTCTGACAGATCGACGGCGACCGGATCACGATTGGCCAACGCTGAGTCGAGATCGGCATCGATCACATGGCTCGCCTGCCGGAGCGATTCGCCGACCTGGACGACTTCGACGGTACCCCCCGGATCCGGGCAATCCGTGTGAACCCATCGACCCATACCAGTGGGATGGGCCGCCTCAGCAACGCTGATAACGGAACCGCAGCGTTCGCAGGTCACCCCAGGAGGATGTGCTTCATGCCTGTCGCCCGCGTCGCCGTTGTGATTGCCGGACGGAGGAGGCCGGTCTTCGGTTACGGCGACTCGCACCCACGTGATCACCTGTTCGGTCTGGTCGATGATCCGGCGCAACCTGCGGTCGATTTCGGCGTCTTCGTTTAGGGTGACGACGCTCGACAGATCCGCCGTCACGTTGAACAGATGATCGATCGCGGTTCGCAATCCCGCGCTGTTGGCGTGACCGTCAACCAACTGCACTGGTGCCCGTTGTGGACCAGGTTCGCCCGACCACGCGGAAACCAACGTGCCGTGGCGGTCAAAGAAGAGTTGGCGGGCTCGCCTCATCAGCCCGATCGAATCCAGGCACTCGGCCTTCGCCGCAGCACGAGCGCGCGCCGCGGCCTCCCGCTCGCGGTGGGCGGCGGCGCGAAGCTGCGTGGCTTTCCGTGCCAGTTGTTCCCTCGGCCCCCGAATCGTGTCGTCAAGTCGCACCGACATGCCACCTACCACCTACCACTTCACGTCCCGTCTGGTTTGACTCTCTCACGTCGGTTCGGCCGAGTAAAGGGCGAAAGCTGGAATGCTCCCCTTTGTCAAAAATACGCCGTTATGTCC
>DASUWA010000071.1 GCA_036378675.1 Acidimicrobiales bacterium | reverse complement strand
TCGGCTCGTCGCCATCGTTCGCAACAGAGCGCACTCGCTCGCCAGCAGCCGTCGATAGCGTTCCTGCTCTTCTTCGCTGAACGGGACGAGGAGTTGCGAACGACTAAGAGGGAGTCTCGAACTCCATTGAGATCGCCCCCTTCGTCGTCCCATTGAACTGTGACACGCTGACAAGGGAGTCGCATGATCCCGGTTGGAAGGTGCCCGTCGCGGCGCCGAGAATCCGTGGTTGCGGCCCGAGCAGATAGATGAGTCCGGTCATGACCGCAGACGGAACCAATGCGGTCGGTATTCCGTCGATGGGGGAGACATCCGCTGGGTCGGGGAGGAACCAGTACATGGCCCACTGCTGGCTGGATGTGGTTACCGTGAAGTCCCATCCTTCGTTGTTGCCTGGCGTTAAGCCGGGAATCCATGTTGTGCCGACGCAGGCACCGGAGGAGTTGTTAACCCCGCCTGATACCGAAGCCGGGAAGTTGGTTCCTGACGGGGTTGAGCACGATCCGGTGCCATTGAGCCTCGTCCCGCCGCTAACAGGTGGCATGTCTGGTTGTGAGGTCAGCGTTACCTGCATCGAACACACCAGGTTGGTGCCCTGTGGTACAGCCGCTCCCGTGGCTGCCTTCGCGGGCCCGACCAGGGATAGGGCGCCAAGGACCACAACCGCACTCGCCGCTATTCCAGGACGGAATCGACTCATTATTGACCCCCAGCAGAAACGCAGTGTGCGCATGATAGATGCCGGGTCTGAGCGCGTCGAGTGGTCAGAATCCGCTCCCAAAGCATGGAGTTCGACGCTGGTGGCCAGGCCGCCAAATCCTCTGGCGCCCGCGGTTCTCCCCTCCACCCTCTATTGCGGTTGAGGCTTTATCTGAAGTAGTCGTTTAGCGCCATCAGCTCGAGAACACGCTTGACCTGCTTGGACGCTTCCACGATGCGGAGGGTGACCCCTTCATCGAGCGCGAGTTGCCGGGTCTGAACCAAGGAGCTGATGCCCGTCGAACCCATGAACGTCACCTGTGACAAGTCCAGGTTCACCGCCTTGTGCGCCTGAACCGCCTCGAACACAGCATCCCTAAGAGCCCGGTTAAACCGGTGCGAGGTCTCCAGGTCAATGTCTCCGCCGACAGCGAGGTCGACTGACCCGTCTATCTCGGCGACATTGATATCGAGACCGTTCGCCATGTGCGTTCACCACCAGGCGGAGCAAAGTCCCAAACCGAGTGCCCTTTCGTGGACACCCGGTGTCCACGAGGGTTGTTCTACCCCAGGGCTAGGCGGCCAACTCGCCCGTTGCCGCCCGCGGCCATCTCGACGGCGGCTTCCGCCGAGTCGTGAACGATGGCCGGCTGTGACCGAACCTCGCGCCGGGCCGGGGCCTCGCCGGGCTCAGATGCGAGGCGTGTTCAGCGCACGCGTCGACAGCCCACCAGTAGCCGCCCCCGTCCTGCCACCAGCCCCTCGTGACCACCTCACCAGGGCAGTGCATGGGGTGGCCCGTGCCCGGCTTGTAAACCCATCTGAAGCATTCGCCGGGGTCTGTGTGGAAGGCATTCCCGTAGAGCTCCATAGAAAGTGGGGAGGATAGAGCCCCTTAGCGACTGCTAGCTTCACCCGACGCCAAGGAGAGGGGAGATCAAGATGCCGGTGCTGTTAGAGCAGGTGATGCCGGAGGGCGTCGATGTCAGCATGCTCGACGAGGTAACGGCGGAAATGGACGCCCACAACGATCCGCCGGCCGGCCTGATCGTCCACGTTCACTTCATGGAGAACGGCAGAGCCCGCATCGTAGATGTGTGGGAGTCAGCGGAAGCCTTCGACCAGTTCGCTGAAGCTCGGCTACAGCCGGCCATCGGGAAAGTGAGCGAGCGGCGCGGAATCACGATGGGTGCGCAACCTGAGACCTCGATTACCGAGATCGCCTCTGTCGTCAAAGGGCGGTGACCGGCGAGTTCCATGTTCAACGAGTGCGGAAGTGATACCAGCGGCGCCGGCTGTTTCCGCTGACCTCGAACTCCTCCTCAACGAAGTCGCGGGGAGGTCTGATCACGGCGCGTCGATCCCGTAATCGCAGCTCGATCATTCGCTCCGCCTTGCGTGGTCCGAGCGACCCGATCTGGGAGAACCAGTGGAGTCGACGCAGTTCGTCGTCCTCTTGGGGAGTCAATCCCTCGGCAATCGCCGCTGTCTCCTCGACGGATGCTGCTTCGACTCCTCCGACGGCGCTTGAGATCCGGGTGTGGCGCATGTCGGTCTTTCGTCACCAAACCCGCCACTCTTGGTGGCAGTGGTCATTTCCGGACGTTTCGTTTAGAGAAAAAGACGAAATGCCCGACCGGTGACCCTCAGTCGGAAACCTCGGTTGGATCAGGGCCGACGGACCAGGCATTCTTCCAGGCGCCGGTCCCAGAAACGAGAGTGTGCACCAATTCGCAGACTTCGCTCTCTGACATCTCCCAATGGCCGACGTGCGCAAGGGGCGCGAGGGCTATCGGATGATGAGCCATGGTTGGAGCAAGGATGTCGGTGATGAGGTCGGCAGTTGCTGTCTCTTGATCGAGCGGAACTTCCATCGGACCTTGCTTTCAGGGTTGTTTGACCCGTTTCTTCGACCACTGAGCGTGGTCAAGTTAGACGGAAGCGCAACAATGCTGGTGGACCCTTCTCCTTTTGCCTGGACTTCGCGGTTGCGTGCAGTCCGGGGGATGGAGACCCCCGAGGGCTGGCGGAGGTCTCCATCCTGCGTCGGCGGGAGGGGCAGACCCCCGACGTCCTTTCCCTGGTCGCGCGGGATTACGGAAGCCCACGTGTCTCGCGGTGCTCGAAAACTTCCTCCCCGGATGCGACGACGACCGATCGTTTTCCCTCGACGGGTACCGTCGGCCGCCCGTTATCAAAGCACACTTGCCTCAGATTTCCAGTGGATGAACCTGGGGATATGAGCGGGAAATACATGGGGAAATCTCGCGAATGGTTCGTCGCAGACGACTCTCTGACGTGGCGACCTCTATCGGTCAGGTTCCGGGTTCTGGACTCTGTCCTCGTGGTGCGTCTCGAAGGTCGTCAGGGGAGCTGTGATCGACGCAATAGCGGGTTGCCGGAAACGCTTGGAGACGTTCGTCGCCAATCGGGTGCCCGCAGAGGGTGCATTTTCCGTAGGTTCCTTCTTCGAGCCGATCGAGGGCCGCCTGCACCTCGTCCATTTCCGCTTCGAGGCTCTCCAACAGCGAGATGTCCCTTGCTCGGTCGGAGTTTTCGGCGCCTTGCTCCGCCGTGCGTCGATCATCGCCGGACAGGTCTCCGGTGCTGTTTGGTTCTGTCACCGAAACACTCTCTGCTTGTACTTTCGTCAGCCCCGCCTACACGTGTGTCGCCTGCCGTCGTACCCTGAGGTTCAGCGGCACGTAGTCACAACAAACTAACGGTAGCCGTTGGTGAACCCGGTCTCAGGGATCCAGCCCTGGCCGGGTTCATCTGCTTGTCACCAAGGGGCAACCGGGCAGTTGGAGGCTATGATTTTCTTTCTGCGCCGCGCAGGGCCCCATCGTCTAGAGGCCTAGGACACCACCCTCTCAAGGTGGAGACACGGGTTCGAACCCCGTTGGGGCTGCTGGGTTTTGGTATCTCAGGGCGGCAGCGGGGGAGGTGCTCATTCGATGGTGCCGGCGGGCGCCACCCACTGACAGCGCTGCCCTGTTACCCGGGCGATTAGGTCGAAGTCGGCGTCGTAGTGGAGCAAGATGAGGCGTTCCTGCTCCGCCGCGGCGGCGACCAGCAAGTCGGGAACTTTGCGACCCCGTTGGCTCCGTGAGGCCAGAAGACGCTGGAGCTGTCGCGCCCGCTGGACGTGCTTGGCCGTGGTCTCGACCAGCTCGAACACCGACAGGTCGGCCATGTCCTGGTCCCACTCTCGGGCGTTACGGCTCCCGTAGCCGACTTCCAGGTCCGTGATCCCAGCCCGGCCCACCTCACCGGCCTCTGTGAGAGGTTCAATGATGGTCCGCACGGTCGGTTCGCCGAGTCGGCTGATCACGCTCGTGTCGATCAGGTGCGTCAGCGCCACGCTTGCTCGCGAGGGGGGAGACTCCGACGACCAAGTCGGTCGAGTGCCTTTCGAACCTTGGTGCTTCTGCCGACGCCAGCCCTTCTTAGGGCCTCGTTGACGGTCTCTTTCATGCTGGCGGTTCCCAACTCCGCCTGGGCGACCGCCAGTGCCTCGTCGTCGATGTCAACCAGATGCTTCGTCATGACCAAGTATATACATCTGCCGGTTCGTATATCTCTCCAGATCGAGAAACGGGTTCGAACCCCGTTGGGGCTGCTGGCTGGGATAGACCCCAGTCAAGATCCGTCGTATACCGGGGCAAGAAATGATCACAAGGTTGCGTCGGCAGGCCCGATAATGGTCTGGTAGACGAGACTGGCCATAGCGGACGAACAGAGACTCAGGTCGCGCGTAGCGACCGGCTGGCCGCCAAGGAACATGGGCTGGCGGCTAAAGAAGCGGCCTTAGCGGACGTCGATGAGTTCGAAGCGCTAACCGGCGATCTTCACCATCGGCGCGTCCATCTCCGCGCTGCTCAAGTCCACCGGGCCGCTCAGAGGATGCATGAGGCGGCGGCTGACGTTCAACAGAGTCACGCCGACCGTCACCGGCCTCCAGGCCCGCCAGATTAGAAAGCGACCCGGGATCGAACCGCGCAGTGCGGGCACATCGATCCGCCGGCGATCGGGAAATACCCACAATTCGAGCACCTGAGCCGGGCTCGGGCGTCGCATTCGGCTTCGGTGTTCGGCTCGGGTTCCGGGCTGCGGATGTACGAACGCCCGTCGTTGTCTTGCGACATCGGATCCGGGCGAGGGTCACGCACCGCGCCCCTGCGGTCCTTGGCTCTCAGCGCATCGAGGCGGTCTTGCGATTCATCGGAAAGGTCACCTGCGAGGCCGAACCAGGTGAGCTGGCGAAGTTCGGCATCCTCGAGCAGTGTCATTGGCTTCGTCGCGGTTGTGTTTTGATCATCTGCCATTTCGGGGCCTCCTTCCGGTTCGGGTATCGGTCCCAACCAGCGGGGCTTTAGCCGGGCGGCAAAAGGGATAAAGGGCTCTCGGCTGTCAGACCGCCGGGCCGCTGCCGAGCTGAACGGTCGTGACGTGGGTCTGGCCTGCACCGATGAGAGCCGGCGGAGCTTTCTTAGGTTGTTGTTCTCCCGGAGGAGGAGACGTCCCCGCTTCCGCCAGCGGGGAGCGTCTCAGAAGGCCGTCCAGGCGGATTCGACATCGGGCTGCGTTCGTGCCCTGGGCAGCTTCGGCGTTGTTACCCAAGCGCCGCGGTTCCCAAACCACTTTCCCGGTTTTTTTTTTCGTCCGAACCGATCGTGGGGCAACGGCCGGTTAGCAGGGTCAGAGCTCGAGCGTGATCACCGAAAGCAGGCGCTCCATGGCCAACAGATCGATGTAGCGCCGTTGTTCTTCAGAATTGAGGGGCCGCTGGACGCGAACCTCAATCATGCGGTCCAGCTCGGTTGATACTCGGTTCAGCTGCCGGCGAAGCGGCTCCCGCTTGGGCGCCATGGTCCGGGTATCGGCAGGCAGTGCCGCTCAAGTGACCGCTTATTCCGCTCACTAGCGCCAATTTCTCCTTTTCTTCCGACAGCAGCCTGACAAGCGCTCCGACGCCTTTTGGCTTGGCAAGGTTCGACCCGAACGTCACACCCACGCGTGGGCGGTCATGGCGTCGGGTACGTTCTGGAAGACCGCCAGGTCGAAAGGGGAGAGGAGGACAGATGCCGTCCTATCTGGTCCAGGTGGCGTACACGTCCGAGTCATGGTCCGCGATGGTCAAGGAGCCCCAGAATCGACTCGAGAAGGTACGCCCCGTAGTCGAAAAGCTGGGTGGAAAGTTCGATCACGCCTGGCTCGCGTTCGGTGAGTACGACCTAATCGGGATCGTTCATTTGCCCGAGAACGTAGACGCGGCGGCATTCGCGATCGCAGTCGCCGCCGGCGGCGGCTGCAAGGCGTTCAAGACCACCCCGCTGCTTGGGTTGGACGAAGGTATCGAAGCGATGCGACGGGCCCAGGGAGCGGGCTACCAGAAGCCCGGCGGGTAGCCAGCTTCAGCTGCTAGCGGTCCTCTGGGCGGCGGTCGTCTTCTTAGCTGCCGCCTTCTTGGTCGCGCGGGGAGCCGCCGGCGCCGAGTGATCGTGCACGTGGGCTTCGCCCTGATGCTCCTGATCAAAGTCCTGGTGTGGGTAGTGAGCGTGGCGGAGCGCAGCGTGGTTGTGCTCATGCCCGTGGCTGGAGCTCAGGTGGTCGAAACCCCCTGTCATCCGGTTGTAGTTATGGGTGACGTGGTAGTGCTCGTGCGAGTGCACCAGCTCCGCATGGTCGTGCTCATCCCACGCCCGACCGGCAGTGTCAGCCATATGGCCTCCTGTCGCTCTGTCTTCCTCGGGGCGAAGTTATACCCAGATGGGCTACCCACCTTGCGGGCCGGCGGCGAAGGCGCGTGCCTCCTTATCCGACCAATTCGACGCCGGGTCCTCCCTCAACAGCGCGGCCGACCTTGGACCAACCCCGGCAGGAGAGGAATTCCTCGCAAGAAGGGTCGACGGCGGCGAGAAGTCCGCCGGACGTTTGAGGGTCGAGGACGATCGCCTCAATGTGGTCCGGCACGTCCCCGGCCAGATTCTCCCCGAGATAGGCGCGGTTGCGCGCGTGGCCGCCGGTTCGCGTTCCGTCGCGCGCGAGTCGAGGGACACCCTCAAAGAGGGGGACATCCGACGAGAGGATCTGGACTGCGATGCCGCTTCGCTCAGCGATCTCCCAGCAATGGCCTGCCAGGCCGAACCCGGTGACGTCAGTTACCGAATGAACGTGACGATCGGCCTCGAGTTCGTGGAGGTCATCCGCAGCGCGGACGTTCAACGTCCGCATCACTGCAATGGCCCGAGATCGCTCCTCAGGAGTGCCGGCGGCAAGGACGATTCCAGAGCCGACCGGTTTCGAAAGCATGAGCACGTTTCCCGGCCGGGCACCGCCTTTGGACCAGATGCGTTCCGGGTGAACCAAGCCCTGAACAGCGAGCCCGAAGATTGGTTCCGCGGCGCGGATGGTGTGCCCACCGGCGACCGTTCCTCCTGCTGAACGGACGACTTCCGAAGCGGACGAGAAGATCGATTCGATAGCCCGTTCGGGGAACTCTTCGGGGAACGCCGCGACGTTCAAGGCCAGGACAACCCGACCTCCCATCGCAAAGATGTCGCTGCAGGCGTTTGCGGCCGCGATCGCGCCGAAGTCGGATGGATCGTCGACCAGAGGCGGAAAGAAGTCGGTAGTGGCGACGAGCGCGAGGTCTGGTCGCAACCGGTATACCGCGGCGTCGTCGAACGGAGCCAGGCCGAGAATCAGATCGGGGTCATCCGAGTTCCCGACGGAGCCGAGGAGACCCGAAAGCCGGCCCCCAGGCCACTTGGCCGCACAGCCCCCACAGCTGGTCCACTCGGTGAGCTTGAACTCTGACGAGATCACTTTGCCTCCGTTCGCGTTGACATCCTCGGCCCCGCGACGCGGACGTCGTCAAGTCGTCGCGTCACGCCGATCGAGTCCAGATGTAAGAGCAATGGAAGTACGTACTTTCGGCTCGAGCCCAATGCCTGGCGGGCAGATGAAACTGTGAAGCCCCTGGGGTCTTCTTTCAGCAGCCCGGACAGCTTCACGACCGCCATTTCCACAGCCGACATAGCGAACCAGAGGTCGCCGACCTCACGGGCCAGACCAGCCTTTTCGAGTTCTCTCAGCGCTGCGCGTTGGCTGAGCGGCAGAACGGGCGGGGACCATGGATCCGATTCCAGCAGTTCTAGAGCTTCGACCGCGCCCGGGCTGAGACCGGAACTCAATGCGCCCGCCGCGTAGACCCGGTCCTGGTCCACGGCGAGTCCGGGTACGCCGGCGGTTAGCACCGCTCGCTGTACCTCGGTCAGCGACGCCAGGCGAATTCCCTCGCGACCGGATGAGGCGGCGCGTTCGATCAGCGAGGATTCGATGTCGCTGCGGGTCTCCCCGGTCATCACCCACTGGCCGACCGTGGGAACGCACCGCACCCCCGTCAGCCGCTCGAGTTGTTCGGCATCGACGCATCCCCGCTCTGCGACGACCCGGTCAACCGATATGGACGGAGCCGCCGCCGGCGCTGCCAGCACCGGGTCAACGTCAAGGACCTCGCCGCCACCGATCGTCGTGGCTCGACCCATCTCCCGCAAGACGTAACGGTCACCAGGCAGGAGAGGCAGCGCCCGACCCTGGACCCATATCCGCGCGGCCCCGGTCTCGCCGGGCCCAATCGCCTTCAGTCGCCCTAGCGGCCGAAGCCGTGCAGGGACGCTTCCGGAGCCAACATGGACCCGGAAGGCCCCGCGGGATCCAACCGGGATGCCAGGACCATCCAGCACTGTTAGCGAGGCGTCAAAGCAGGAGGTGAGGTGCCAGCGGTGGGGCGACACAAGTGCATCTCCTCGTCGAACCTGGTGGTGCTCGACTCCGGAGGCATTGACCGCGAGCCGACGCCCGGGACCAACCGAATCGAGCTCGCCGTTGCGGCTCTGGAGACCTCTCACCCTCACCCGTGTGTGCGCCGGCTCGATGACCATCTCCTCGTCGACCGAGACGCGACCGCCGGTCAGCGTTCCGGTCACTACGGTCCCGGCCCCCCGTATCGCGAATGAACGGTCGATCCAAAGGCGCGGACGGCCGATGTCCGGAGAGTCCGGCATGGCCGCGATCATCCGGTCCATTGCAGCGCGGAGCTCCACTACTCCGATACCGGCGGGTGCGTCGACGAATACGGTGTCCGCGTTTGCCAGGAAAGTGCCCGCGACACGCTCGGCTACCTCCAAGCCGGCAAGTTCCACGGTGTCGGTGTTGGCTAGGCCTACCTTCGTTATCGCCACGACCCCGTGTTGAACCCCCAGAAGTTCCAGTATCCGCAGATGCTCCTCCGACTGCGCCCTCCACCCCTCGGTCGCGTCGACGACGAACAGGCATGCCCCGACGGTCGTAACCCCCGAAAGCATGTTCTTCACAAAGCGGGAATGGCCAGGAACGTCGACGAACCCGAGTTCGCGACCCGATGGAAGCGTGGCGAATCCGAAGCCGAGATCGATCGTCATTCCGCGCGCCTTCTCCTCCTCCAGCCGGTCGGGGTCCGTGCCGGTGAGAAAGCGCACCAGTGTTGACTTGCCGTGGTCGACATGACCGGCGGTGGCGACAACCGTCATGTCGGAAGCGCCTTCCGCAACAGTGAATCTTGTTCTGGAAGTACGGTGCGAAGGTCGCACACGGTGTGGCCTTCAGTTACCCGCGCGATCACGGGGGGATCGGTTGCGAGAAGCTTCTCCCTGAGGTCACCCTCGAATGCGACTCCCGCCGAGGGAATCGTCCGGCCGGGCAAGGACCCTCCGCCCATTACCGATTCGCAGTCGACTACTTCGCCGGCTCCGAGGGCTTCCGCGCGTTGGCGGAGCTCGGTGAGTCCTGTCGTCGCCATTCGCCACAGCGGCAACTTCGATGATGCGTCGCCTCGCAAATAAGACATCATCACCGACTGAAGGGACGACAGAACCAGGCTTCCGGGTCGCACGGCCCGGGCAAGAGGGTGAGAACGGCAGGCGCTGACCAACGTCGCCGATCCCGTTATCACTCCGGCTTGCGGCCCGCCCAAGAGCTTGTCACCGCTGAACGTCACCACATCCGCTCCGTCTTCGAGGACCTGCCGAACGGCGGGCTCGCCCGCCAGCCACGAGGGAGGACCACCGTGAATCCACGGGCAGTCGGCATCGAGGAGGCCCGAGCCGACGTCCATTACGACCGGGATCGGCCGGCCACTGAAGCCTGCCGACTCCACTGCTACTGACCGCGACAAGCCGGCGAGGTCTCGCACGTCTACAGCTTCGGTGAAGCCCACAATCCGGTAATTGGAGGGGTGCACCTTCAGGAGCAACGCCGTGCGAGGGCTAATTGCGCTCGCGTAGTCAGACAGCCGGGTCCGGTTGGTGGTGCCTACTTCCACCAAGTGAGCTCCTGAGCTGGCGAGTACTTCTGGAATCCGGAAGCCGCCACCGATCTCGATAAGTTCGCCTCGGCTGACGATGACGTCCCCTCGGCTGCCCAGTGCGGCGATGACCAGCAGCAGCGCGGCGGCACCGTTGTTGACGACCAGCGCATCCTCTGCGCCGGTAGCCCTCGAAATCAGCCTGGCTGCATGAGACGATCTGTCTCCGCGCCTTCCCGTTTGGAGATCCAGCTCGAGATTGGAGTAACCGGCGGGTTGGTCCATCGCCAGAGGAGACCGGCCGAGGTTGGTGTGGAGGAGGACGCCGGACGCGTTGATCACCGGCTGCAGCAACGCTCTTTCGATGGTCCGAGCCACGCGGGCTGCCTCGTCGACCGGGGAGGTCGAATCGGACCGTCCTACTGCCATGCGAGCTGCATCGACGAGCAACGGTTGGGGGAGGTCACTCTTTTGGGCAAGCTCGCGAGCGACGCGGTCAACAGAGGGCGGTCGAATAGCGCTTTCTGGCGGTTTGGATTCGTGCGTCGAGTCGGTGATGGCCCATTCTCGCAAGAGCGCTGTCGCAATGTGAGCGGTGGTGGCCCGTCTCCGGGCC
>DASUWA010000070.1 GCA_036378675.1 Acidimicrobiales bacterium | reverse complement strand
CCCCCTCCGATTCCGCGGAATCGCCGGCAACGGCTCACGCGCGCCCAAACAACCACCCCCACACCGCGAACGCCCGCAGAAAATCGACTTCGACTACGTCGAAGGCCCTTGACATCAAGCGCTTCTTCAGGAACGGCGATCCGGGCGGCACCTCATTGCTGAGAAATCGCTGGTATCGAGTCGAGATCCACCGCTCCGGTCGGCACTGGAGGCGGTTCGGCCGTGTCGTAGTGGTCGAACACGGTCACTCCCGCCGACCCAGTATCCGCCGCCGCAATCAGAGTTGGCTGTCCGCTTGCTTGAACGTAGAGCGTGAGGCCAGTCGCGCTGCTTTGAAGGGGGATGACAGCTATTCCGTCGATCGTCGTTCCCGGCTTCTTGATGACATTGCCGAGCGGCTGGCTTTCAAAGTCGAGCTGGCGGAAGTCGAGCTTCTGGGCGAACGCCGCAAACGGCTGAGCATCGGCTGATGCGTGAACCCAACGGTTGGCCAGGTTGGGTGCCTTTGACTCGTAGCCGATCTGAGCCCAAGTAGCGGCGTCCGTTTTTATGTAGAGGTCGTTGCCTTGCAGGACAAGGTTCAGGGTGGAAGCCCCAAGCGTGATCGTTCCTCCCCCTCGCTGCTTCCCGGCGACGAAGTCCGCGTGTACGGTGGTTCCCTCGAGAGTCTCGGTCCCGTGCTCGTGTACCGAGTAGAACGACGAGAACTCGTTCAGTGAGTCGTGCAGGATCGCGCTGGCGCTCTTGTTCGCCTCACCAAGGTACGGGTCGTAGGGGGGCCTGGCCGAACACGCACCCAAAGCCCAGATGGCAACGGTGGCCACGAGAGTGGTACGGAGAAACCGCACGGACGCGAGTGGTCGTGCCCCAGACCGAGTAGTCCCCACCACGCTCTATATTGTTTCATCCCGCGCCTTGCCAGGCTCGGCACGGGCGGCCAGCACCGGCGCCATACTCGGCGTTCGGGGGTCAGCGGCTCGGATCCCGCAGGAGTCCTGGCTCCCGGCGGCGATTCGGGGGGACGACGAGCTGTGGACGGTTCCAAAGCATCACCGTGAGGAACGCAAAGGAACAAATCAGCAGACCACAACCGGCGACGACAGCTACGGCGTCCGAGAGCGTTGAGCGCCCGATCGGGACCATCCAGCCCGCTACCAGCAAGAAGAACGCGCCGACGCTATTGACAGGAATCGCTCGGACCCACCCTTTCCAACTTCGATGTCCGTACGGCCACCATCGTGGGCATCTGTCAAAAGACTCCGTCTCATGACGCCAAAGTCGCAATACCACTCGCGGTGTAGCAGCTAACCCGAGCGAGAAAAGGATCAGAGCTGCGAGGTATGGAAGGTCGACTGCAGCGATCATCGAGCTGTGCGTCGCCTCGCCTGCTCACTGAGCCGCACCGCCATTCACATATTGTTCTGATTGATAATCCACCTAGACGCGATGGTATTGACCGTAGCGTTTAGAGGTCCGATGGGATCGCTCGCGATTATTCTGTCGACCGGTTTTCGGTCTGGCTTGTGATGGACCTGTGTTCCCACCGGACCTCGCCGTGGTGTGGCTCGAAAGAGGCGCGTGCGTCTGTGTCTGTAATCAGATTTGCCCACCGCGGGTTCGTCGTCTCTTTAACTCGGAGGTGGGTGGATGTCAGCGGTGATCATCGGGATCGATCCGCACAAGGCCTCGCATACGGCCGTTGCTGTGGATCAGAGCGAGGCGACCCTAGGACAGATCAAGGTGCGCTCCAGGGTCGGTCAGACTGAGCAGCTATTGGGCTGGGCAGCCGCCTGGCCGGAGCGGACCTGGGCGGTCGAAGGAGCTGCCGGGTTGGGTTATCTGCTGTCCCAGCAGCTGGTGAACGCCGGCGAGACAGTTGTGGATGTGCAACCGAAGCTGGCGGCCAAGGTCCGGCTGTTGGACAACGGCTCTACCAACAAGAACGACCCCAACGACGCCCGTTCGGTGGCGGTGGCGGCGCTTCGAGCCAAGGGGCTTCCCGTGGTGCGCCGTGAGGACCACGTCGAGGTGATGAAGATCTGGGTCCGCCGGCGTCGGGAGCTTCAGCGCACGAACAACCGGATCGCCAACCAGCTTCACGCGGTGCTGTGCGAACTGGTGCCCGGAGGTTTCTCGGGCCCGATTTCCCCTGCAAAGGCTGAGCGAATCCTCAACCAGGTCGAGCCCGACGATGCGGTGACAGCCGCCCGGGTCGAGCTCGCCTGGGAGATCCTCGAGGACCTGCGTCGGAGCAACCGGCAGCGCCGACAGCTGGTCAAACGGATCGGACAGGTCGTCACCGCGTCGGGCACCTCGACCACCGACATCTACGGTGTGGGTCCGGTCGTGGCCGCCATGGCCTTGAGCATCACCGGCGACATCGGCCGCATCAAGAGCATCAACCACTTCGCCGCCTATAACGGCACCGCCCCAGTCGAAGTCTCCTCCGGGCCCGAGAAGATCTACCGGCTATCCCTACGCGGAAACCGCCAACTCAACCACGCCATCCACATTGCCGCGGTTAGCCAGATCAGTCACACCAACAACCCCGGGCGGGTCTATTACGACCGCAAGATCGCCGAGGGCAAGAGCTCCAAGAAAGCCCTACGAAGCCTCAAGCGACAGATCAGCAACGCTCTATACCGAGCCATGGTCGCCGACGCCAACAAACGCGGCGACACCGGCGCCGAAGGCCCGGGAGGGCAATCGGGGAACGGCTCTAACTCCAGCGCGGCCAGCTCTCACCCCGAACACCAGCTCTTCGGACAAGCCACTCCCGGACCCGCCAAGAGCCTACGACCCCAACAGACCACCAGGCGCGCCCAGACCTCAACCAACCAGAAGAACCGAGCCAGAAAAGCCTCTTGACGCAAAGAGGCGTC
>DASUWA010000069.1 GCA_036378675.1 Acidimicrobiales bacterium | reverse complement strand
GAGGAGTACCGACGCCCCGAGCCGCCCAGCCCGCCTCGTTGCCGCGCCGACGTCCTCCACGACCGCGTATGGGACCCATTGCGCAGGCCGGAGGCCGCACTCGACGATGCCGCCGCCCACCCGGTCACCGACCGAGAGCGTCGTGTAGGGACCTACCTGCTCGGCCCGCCAACCAAGAAGCGCTGACAAGAATCCCACCGCGGCCTCGCGATCACGGGTGTGGAGCTCCAGATGGATTACCCCGCCGGCGTTCATCGGGGGAAGAATCCGTAGGAGCCGACCTCGTCAAGTTGCACAGCCACCGGCGGTTCCTCGCACCTCTCCGCGATGTTCGAGGAGAATGCCTGGAACGAGGCCTGGCTTGTGAGGGGGTGAGGTTCCACACCCGGTTCGACCATTGCCATGTGCACGAATCGAGCCCCTCTATCCACTCGGAACGTCGCGTAGCGCAACCCGGCCGGCCGAACTTCATGCAGCTCCTTGTACACCGCGGCGATGAGCTCTTCGTTCTCCGGGACGCGGTCCGCTTTCACGGTGTACGTAACCATGGTCATGGTCGTCGGATTCATCGGACTCCTTCTCCTTCCAGGATCAACGACTCGATCTCGACTGCAGGGACCGGGGCCCGGCGCCTGCCAGGTAGCACGGTTGCCGCGGCCGCGCCGACGATGGCGAAGGCGGCACCTGCGGCGACCGCGGGGCTGAAGCCGTCGGTGAAGCCGAGCCGGGTTCCGTAGTGGCCCATTCCGGCGAACACTGCAACGGCGACGGCGATTCCGAACACTCCCCCCAGCTCGCGCATCATGGTGTTGACGCCCGAAGCCTTGCCGATGTCGTCGTCGGCGACAGATCCCACGACCGAGTTCTGAGCCGCGGGTATCGCCATCGAGATCCCGATCCCGCCGAGGATCAAAGGCGCAAGAAGTGATGTGTAGGCCGCGCCCGGCTTGGCGATCGCCGCCACCCACGCCACCCCGGCTCCTTGAAGAAGCAGGCCGGTCGTCATCAAGGGGCGCTCCCCTATCCGGTCCGCCAGCATGCCGGCTATCGGTGCCACGGTGATGAACGTGACTGTCCACGGAATCAGGCGGACGCCGGCGGCGAGCGGGTCGTATCCCAGCCCGTTCTGTAGAAACTGGGGGAAGAAGTAGACAGCGGAGTACAGCGATGCGAACGTACAGAAGATCGCCACGTTGCCGGCAGAGAACGCTCGCGACCGGAATAAAGACATCGGCACCATCGGATGACGCGCCTGCAGCTCGAATATCACGAACGCCGCTGCGAGCGCGCAGCCGGCCGCCAAGGTGCCGACGACCTCAGTCGAGCTCCAGCCTGCGCTGTTGCCGCGCACCAGTCCCCACGTGACACCCAGGGCCGCGCCCGTCACCAGCGACAAGCCGGGGATGTCGAGCGAGACGTTGGGACCGAAGCTCTCCGACAACCGGGTCAGCGCCAACGGCGCGGCGATGAGTCCGATCGGTACGTTCAACCAGAAGATCCACTGCCACGACAGGCCGTGGGTCACGGCACCACCGAGTAGCGGTCCCAGTGCCACCGATATGCCGATAACCGCGCTGAACATGCCGATGGCCGCTCCTCGTTTCTCGGGCGGAAACGCAGAGCTCAGCAACGTCAGCCCGACAGGCACGATCGCCGCTGCTGCGGCCCCCTGGACAGCACGGGCGGCGATCAGCGAGCCCGCGTTCGGAGCCAGCGCGCATGCTCCCGACGCCACTGCGAACAGCGCCAGCCCGCCGGCGTAGAGAGTCCGGCGACCGAACCTGTCGCCCAGCGCAGCAGCGGTGATCATCAGCACGGCAAAGCTCAAGTTGTAGGCATTCACCGTCCACTCGAGCTCTCCGACGGACGCGTGCAAGTGGCGGTGGATTGTCGTCAGAGCGGTCGACACGACGACGGTGTCGAGCGCCGCCATCATCGACCCGATGCCGGTCAGAGCAACGACCCACCTGAAGGACGAGCGGCTGGCGCTCATGGTGCTGGTCATGCTGGTACTGATCCGCCGACTCGGCGGAATTCATCGCGTTCGGCGGAAAAAGTTGAGCGCTTGCTATGGAATAGGCGTTGATACCGGAGGCGGCCCCAACGGCTGTCCTCCGTAGATGACGTTGCCGCTCGCATCCTGGTAGATCAGCCAGGGAACGGTCGGTTTCTGGTCGACGCCCGGCTTGGAGAAGTCGCACACCCCGTCGGGGAACGCGCGCTGGAGCTCCGCCCATTCGGCGTCCGTGAACGGCACCGGAACGCTGGCGCCGCCGACCGCGTAGGTATAGGAGGAACGGCTGAGTGGCTGGAGCTGGCACTTGTTGGCGTCGGTGGTGATCTGATCGCCAGCGACCATGCGGGCCGTGCCGTACACGGGCACGACCGGCTGGGGGCACAGCCCGGCCGAAAGCATTGTTCCGAGACCGTCGTAGCAGCGGTCGGTCAGGCCAACCGGCTTGTCACGAACGATCTTCGCGGTGAAGTCGAGACTTGAGTGGTCGGCTTCGACGGCGGTCAGCCAGCGGTCCATCGCCAGGAAGCTGTTCACGCCGCACGAGCTGTCGGCGAGGATCGGCTCGGGGCCTTCCCAGATCAGCTGGTTGGCGTGGGTGCCATGCTCCCTATCGAGCCTGGCTCGGACCGCGAACGCGCGGTAAGCGTCGTGCGCGGCGCCGGGATCAGGGCCGCGGCAGTCGATGATCGCGGTCTGGTTGAGATTGTTGGTCTCGTTGATCAACCCGGTGCGGTACGCGTTCCCAAGCGCAGGTTCGTCGGCGACCAGCCGGTTGGGTGTCGGGTTGATGTCGACGTCGGCCCCACCAACGTGCGCGTTGAGATCAACGAACTGGGCGGGCGTGATCTTGCCTTCGCGAAGCGCGCCCAGGCCGTACTGGACACCGATGTTGTCGATGGGCAGCCCTGCGAAGCCGTGCCCGATCTTCTTCTCGGCCGGCGACCACACCTCCGAGGCGCGCAGCCCGAGCAGGTTCCTGTTCAGATCGATGATCGAGCATCGAACCCCACCTGGGTTGGTCTGCGCGTTGTACAGCTGCTGGCTGCTGACGCCGGGGCAGGGAAAATAGGGCACCGCCGCGTAGAAGTAGCCCGTTGGGCAGCTCTGCGGCGTATAAGGAGGGTTGGTGTTGGTGCAACCGACGCTCACCGCCGCGTCCACTGGCAACGCGTTGCCCTCGACCGACGCCCATTGCGTGGGTGACCACACCACCCCGGCTCCCCACGAGGAGGGAGTCAGGAAGTACCGCTCCAGCAGCGCGTAGTCGGCGACCTGCGTCGCCGACGACATGGCGTCGGGGAACGAGCAGGTCGGCAGGATGCCTTGGTAGACGCCGGGGTAGGCGTTGGCGATCCATTGCTGGGCCAGCGACCCCCCTGAACATCCGTGGCCGATCGTGTAGCGCACCGTCCCGTAGGACTTGACGATGTGCTCCTTCGCCATCACCAACGATTCGGCCTGGACGGCCACGTTGCAGAAGTGGCCCGAGTTGTCCAGAGCCGTCGACATGGTGAGAAAGCCCAGACCGAGAGCGCTCGGCGCAATGTCGCCGGTGACGTCCGGCGCACCGCCGGTCGTATACGACGCGCCGCAGCTCGCACCGTGCAGGATGAGCAGCTTGTGGTTCCACTGCCGTTGCGGGCTGAACGGCGTCCACGGCTGGCCGGGTTGGAACAGCCCGGCGACCTGGTACTGGTCGCGATCCATGTAGCCGGTCTCGACCCGGACTATGTAAGGGACCTTGATCCCCTGGTCGGTCGTCGTGACGGCGACGTCCGACGGGGGGTGAGCGACGTCATAGGGCTGGAAGCCCGACTTTGTCGAGTTCGTGGACATGTAGACGAAGTGGTAGGTGGGCGCCTGATCACACTGGCTGTCCGCCGCTCCTGCCTGACAGGTCCATGGCTGCAGTTGCGGGCCGGAGAAGACCGGCCCACCGCTGGGGTGGTTGACGAGCGTGATCCGAGCTCCGCTGCCGTCTGGCAGATTCGCCTGAAGGAGGTTCGACCCAAGCGCAAGGCCGGTAACCAGCCCCTCGAATCCCCCGTCGGCTCGCAACGCGAAGTCCGATGAAACGTCGTGGCCGTCGACCACGACCTTCACGTTCGATGCGTCGGCCGGGTTCGCAAGGTTGACCCGGATCAGGGCCGAACCCCCGCTGACCAGGTCCGCACGTCCGGAAAGCACTGTGATCGACATCGGCGTCCCGGCCGAAACAGCGTTGATGATCCCGCTAAGTAGCAGCAGCGCAAACGCGGGAGCACCGAGCCCCGCGAGCAGCTTCTTCCGTCTCATATTCGAGCCTTCTTTGCGCGGTGAGCCCCCAGCGGATCCCACCCGACAGTCGAACGGTACCACCGTCGGCCCCGAGCCGACCTGATCGACCCGCTGGGTGAGGGCTCAGGCCAGGTCGATTCGTATTGTGATGAGGTCGGTGCCCATGAGGCGGACCGTGGCGGCGTTGATGGCCCGGAGCGGGTGCCAGCGGCAAAGTTGGCGTTGTCGTATGTAAGGGTCGTCATCGTCAAGGACTTGAGCCACACCTGAGCGCCAGTTGGTTCGCAGCCCTCGTCGGATCTTGACTCGGACACTGGGGTTGGCCTCGAGATTGCGGACGTAGTTGGCGGAACGGCCGTGTTCGGCGACGATCCAGAACGTTTCCCCGATTCGTCCTTCGCCTACGGGGTTTCGTCTCGGTTTGCCCGAACAGCGTCCAGTTGTTTCGAGCAGAGCGATGCCCAGAGGAAGGATGTCGATGGCCAGCAGAACCCGGACGGCTGGATTGATCAGATATCGCTGAAGGAAGCGAATCACCTCGAGTTTCACGGTCGGGACGAACCGGGTGGCGGCAACGTTGATCGCAAGGACCCCGGATGTGCAAAGAGGGAAGGCGATATTCCGGCGACCTTGTAAAGCCCAGGTCGCCCAGCCGGGGCTGGCCACTAGCAGCGATGCGACCAGGAGTTTTGGCGACGGTCGGGGCGAGCGGCGTTCGTGGGATGCCGTCCGAATGGCCAGCTGAAAGTAGGGCATCATCCCCAGCTCCTGTAATCGGCTGATTATAGTAATCGCATGATTACAGATCGGGTCGGCCTTCGTCAACCCACCAAACAGCGTCTTCTGCAGGAGGGGGTGCGACTGTTCGCTGAGAAGGGTTTTCGCGAAACCACGGTCGGAGATGTCGAGGCTGCCGCCGGTCTCGAGCCTCGCCGGGGAGCGCTTTACCGACACTTCCAGAGCAAAGAAGCCCTGCTGGAGGCAGCCCTCGAACAACACATGCAATATCTGGGCGAGACCACCGCGGGGCTTGACCAGCTGCCGGTGAAAGACCAGAGGCAAGAAGCCCTCATCATGGGTCAATGGCTGTTGGCGGAGCTCGACCGTGAGCGGGCCATCGTCCGCATCCTCGAACAAGACGGGGATCGGCTAACAGATCTGCGCGACCGATTCCGCCAAGTCCTAATTGACCCCGGCTACGAACTTACCTCGGAGCTCGCCCGCCGATGGCTTGGAAGCGCCGCTGACCAACTAGACCTCCAAGCGCTCTCGGCAGTCCTGCTCGGGTCATTGGTCAACTACCGACGTTCGACTTGGACGTTCGGCGCAACTCCGGCAGGACTTGACGATGAGCGATTCCTGGCAACATGGGCGGACCTGTGTGTCACCACTGCCGCTGCCCTGCGAAGAAAGCACAGTAAAAGGCCTACCAGGGTGGGGACTTCAACTCGGCCAGCCCCGAAACAATCCCAATCCCGAAGATGACTGTGCAGCTTGACGTTGGTAACGGCGTGGCTCGGATTGGGCATGCTGTTGGCATGAGCCTTGCCACCTATGAGCTTGATGGCCATGTCGCCACGATCACGTATAACCGGCCTGAAGCGCTCAATGCCATCAACGCCGAGATGCGCCGAGACCTCAACGAAGCGTTCGCTCGATTTCGCGACGAGAACGACGCGTGGGTTGCGATCGTCACCGGTGCTGGACGGGCGTTCTGCGCCGGGGCGGACATGAAAGAAGGTGCCGGCGCTACCGGCGAGTTCGCTGGGACGTTCTGGGAGAAGCCCACCCTGAACTCGTTCGAGAGCGGCTGGGAGATCTACAAGCCAGTCATCGCCGCCGTGAATGGTTACTGCCTGGGCTACGGCTTGACGCTGGTCACCTGGTGTGACTTCGTGATCGCCAGCGAGAGGGCGCAATTCGGGTTCCCCGAGGTACGCCTCGGGGTGCCGACCATCGTCGGCGCGGTGCGACTACCTCAGAAGATCAACTGGCAGTACGCGATGGAGATCCTGCTGACCGGAGAGCCGATCTCTGCCGAACGAGCACACCAGATCGGGCTCGCGGGATGGGTCGTCCCCCACGACGAACTTATGAACGAGGCGCGGTCACTGGCGAAACGTTTGGTTTCGGCCGCTCCTCTCGCGGCCCGAGCCGTGAAGGAGGTCGCCATGCGCTCCCGCACGTTGCCGAACCTCGAAGCGATCCGCTTCGGGGAGACGATGCGCAAGGTTGCCGCCACGACGAATGACGCCGCAGAAGGCGCGCGGGCGATGTCGGAGGGCCGGCAGCCGCAGTGGACCGGGACATGACTGCCGAGGACAGTGTCAGCGCGGCCACGGTCGTCACCGCCCCGGCGGAGGCCATCTTCGCAGTCCTCGCCGACCCGGCAAAGCACGCTGCGATCGATGGGACCGGCTGGGTTTGCGAAACCCTCGATAGCGAGCCGTTGACCGCCGCGGGCCAGATATTCCGGATGTCGATGTACCACCCGAACCACCCGGACGGTAACTACCAGATGTTCAACCGGGTGCAAGTGTTCGACCCGCCGACCACGATCTCCTGGGAGCCCGGCTACGACGCCGGCGACGGCACCGTCGGCTTCGGGGGCTGGGTCTGGCGCTACGACCTGACGCCAGATGGGCCCTCGAACACCACTGTCACTCTGACCTACGACTGGTCAGCAGTCCCGGACCCCATCCGAGAGCACATCGGATTCCCGCCGTTCCCTCCGGAACATCTGGGCAACTCGCTCGCCCACCTCGCCGAACTGGTTATCGCATGACGAGTCCCCTCCCGCGACCCCATCGATTGAGCCTCAGCCCGGGAGCTGATCTCGTCTATCAGAGAACAAACGGCTTATCGTCTCGGGATGCGCATGACCCGTCGCCGGTTCCTGACTGCTGGTGGCGCGGTCGCGGCGACCGCGGTTTCGGCCGCCGGCCTGTTCGACCTGGTGGATCATTCGGAGTTCCAGCGCGGGCTTCATCATCTCGGACTCAGCTCCAGCCCCGACAAGCGCGTCCCCAGTTTCGGCACCACTGAGCACACCGGCTCCTTGACCAGTCGGTTCATGCGCAATCCGGTTGGCTGGACCATGTCGCATCCGCCCGGAAGCGAGCCGCCGACGGGGATCATTTTCTGCCTGCACGGGCGCGGCGCCGATCACCGCTTCGCGTTCGACACGATTCACCTCCCTGACGTTGCCGCCTCGATAGGCCTGCGGGTGGCCGTCGCCGCTGTAGACGGAAACGACCACAGCTACTGGCACAAGAGAGCCGACGGAACCGACGCGCTCTCGATGCTGCTAGAGGAATTCGTGCCGATCATCCGGCAGATGGTCGGACCCCTACCCCAAGCGGTGATGGGCTGGTCGATGGGTGGATACGGTGCTCTGTTGGCGGCCGAGCGGGACCGCGACGCTTTCGTTGCGGTGGCTCCTACCAGTCCGGCGTTATGGCTCAGCCCGAGTGATACCGCTCCGGGAGCATTTGACAGCTCCTCGGATTTTTACGCCAACGACGTGTTCAGCGGAGTTGAGAGGCTCGCTGGGCATACCATCGCGGTCGCTTGCGGAAGTGGTGACCCTTTCTACGGCGCCACCCGCCATTTGGTCGCCGAGATGAACTATCCCCACACCGCCTTGTTCGGACCTGGCTATCACGACCCCTCATACTGGCGAAGCATTGCTCCCTCTCAGCTACGCGCCCTCCAGCCAAGCCTGACCTAGCGGTCCCGCTAAGCAATCAAGTGCGCTGATGTTCGGCGCTGATCCTTCTTCGTGGTCTTAGTGCTCAGACCGCCTCCCGTGAATGGCGGAGCTGAAACCATGTCGGTTCGGTTCAACTCTCTTGACACGCTTTGCAGGGCGATCGAGACTCCCCCCGAGGTCGTAGACGCGCGGCCTCAGGAAGGGGGAGCAATATGTATCAATTCAGCCGGCTAGCCCGCCTGACGGGTTCACAAGCCGTGTCTGCCATGAATTGGGCGACCGAGATCACCGAGCACGTAAAGAGTGTGACCGGCTTGTCGGTTTCGCTGTTCACGGAGGTGTTTTCGGCAGCTCCTGGCACGTTGGCGTGGTCCACGATCGTCCCAGACCTTGCCACTCTCGAGGCCGCTTTCGACAAACTCACTCCCGACCCTCGTTATAACGAGCTGGCCGAGGCGGGTCAGGCTTACACTCTGCCGGGATCACTGTCGGACAGGCTACGGACCATCGTCCATCCCGCAGAGCCACCGGCCAATCCCACTCAGCCGGAATACGTGACGTGCGTTTATGCGACTATCGCCAACGGCAATTTCGCTCGTGGTATTGCTGCCGGGGTCGAGATCGCTCAGCGTGTCGAGCGGATCACAGGCGACCTGACCATCTTCGCGATGGACTCGACGGGCAACTACGGAGGAGTCGCCTGGCTTACAGGGTCGGCAAGCATCTCCCAGATGCAACAGGCGGAGGAGCAGATCAACGGAGACCCATCGTTCGTGGACTACATCGATAAGGAAGCTTCGGCTGCGTTCGTCGAGGGAGCGACGACACAGCGGATCCTTCGCCGAGTGATCTAAAACCGACCTGTCCGGCGCGCCTGGCTCCTTGCGAGATAGCGGGTCCAGGCGCGCCCGCGGGCGAGACTGGCAACAGCGTGCGACTTCGCCGAGCGGCGGCCACGGTGGTGGCGGTACTTTTCTGCGGACCAACACGGCTATGGCTAGGTCGACAACTACGCCCGCGACCTCTACGTCTCGCTGGGCTTTACCCCAATCCAGACATCTGGCAACGCGGACACCATGGTGCTCCGTGTGGGCATGCGAGTTGTACCTGGAGCGTCCAGAATGTGGCGGTGAAGAAGCTGATCGAGCAGGGCATTGATGACCATCCCAAAGACGATGAGGACAAGATCCCGACGGCCTGGACGGTCGCGGTGCTCGACGACTGCGAAGGTTGCGGCGATCTGCGGGTCGAGGTGACGCTGGAAGCGGTCGGGCGCGCCGGCTACGGCGAGATCGCGCATCTCTCTCCTGATGGTGCGCGTCGACTGCGGGATTCCATTAGCCGAGCGCTCGCCGAACTCGGCCAAGAAATCTGAGCCCCCCGATGAGTGCGACAAAAGGACTAATCCCTCGGCGGACGGAATGATTTTTTTTACCGTACTGTCGTCGATCGTCGGTCACGCACGGTCGCGATGCGGCCGACCCGCAACTAGAAGAAGTAGTCGCCCATCGCCATCAGATCGAGGACGAGCTCTACCTGGTCGGACGCCTTCACGATGCGTAGGGTGACGCCCTCCTCAACCGCAAGTTGGCGTGCACTCACCAGCGAACCAATGCCCACCGAACATATGAATGTCAGTTGTGACAGGTCCAGGTTCACGGTCTGGTGTGCTTCGTAGACGGCGTCTCTTAGGACCCGCTTGAAACGTTCAACCGTCCTCAGGTCAAGGTCTCCCCCTATCGTTAGTTCGACCGAATCCTTCGATCTGGCAATGGTTATCTCCAGAGGGGCCATCATCCGGCTACCACCCCCCACTGCCAAGTGCCCCAGCCGATCGCCGCTTCGTGGACTGTCGGCGTGTAGCGGTTACCAGACTATGACCATCCGGGCGAAGGGAGGTCAGCGCTTGCCAGCCTTCGGGCCCACCCAGACAATTGATCAGGAAACGCTCAAAGCGGACAGATAGCCACCATCGTCCGTCTACCGTCACCGAGCGGATCCACCGAAGACCGCGTGCTCACCTGGGTCGTCGAACCCGATGCCGAGGCCCGCAGGCGACGGGTAAGTGGCGCCCTCCGTACGAACGGTGTCTGGGCGATCTCATCGGCCAGCGCGTTAATGTCACCGCCCATGGCCGACAGCCTTGACGTCGTGAGCGTCGACCGGGTCATTCCGGCTTCGCCCCAAGCGATCTTCGATCTGCTGGCCGACCCCGCCCGCCACCGGGAGATCGACGGCTCCGGGACGGTGCGCGACCCCCGCGGCCGGGGTATTGGGCAAAGGCTCGGGCCCGGCAGCCGGTTCGGTATGTCAATGAAAATGGGCGTCCCCTACGCAATGGAAAGCAAGGTCATCGAGTTCGACGAGCCCCGCCTGATCGCCTGGCAGACGACCGGACCGACCCGCCTCGGCCGCATGGTCGGTGGCCGAATCTGGCGCTACGAACTCGAAGCGGTCGAAGGCGGAACGAAGGTCACCGAAAGCTGGGACATCAGGCAGGAATCCGTCCTGACCCGGCCCATGGTGCGACCGGCGGCGAAGAAGACAGCGGAAAGCATGGCCGCCACCCTGGAGCGAATCGAGCAGGTGCTCTCAGGGAGCTGAGCGGGCGGGCCATCCCTGCCCCCGGCCCGGCGCTCTTTCATTCCCCCATCATCGGGACCGTCGGGCTGCCGGACGTAAACCCGATGAGCCGACGTTAAGTGCGGGCGCCGACGGGGCGAGGGCCGCTACGGTCCGAGCATGCTGGAGGGTCAGAGCGGCGTGCCCAGGATGTTCGTAATGGTTGGCCTTCCCGCAGCGGGTAAGACGCGCCGGGCACGCGAGCTTGCATCCGCATGGCGCGCCCTCCGGTTGACCCCCGACGAGTGGATGATCCCGCTATTCGGACAAGAGCAGCCCGAGGGCAAGCGAAACGTCTTGGAGGGTCGCTTGATCTGGCTGGCTATGCGTGCGCTCCGGATTGGTGTCAACGTCGTGCTCGACTTCGGCGTGTGGGGCAGGGACGAGAGGTCCGCGCTTAGAGCGCTGGCAGCCTCGGTTGGAGCCACCAGCGAGCTGGTTTACCTTCCAGTGGACGAGGAGGAGCAGTGGCGCCGTGTTCAGGCTCACTCCGTCACCCACACCACATCCAGGTTCGAGATGACCAAGGCCGACCTCGATCGGTGGAGACAGACCTTTCAGCCACCGGACGCGACCGAACTTGAGACCGGCGACATCGACCCCCCACCTGTGGGCTTCGACTCTTGGGAAGCCTGGGTAGCTCAGTGGTGGCCAACGTCGCTGCCAGGCTACGGATCCGTACAACCCGTGCTCGACTGAACGCCGAATCGCCATTCCGTCAACTCCGTGTTGGCATATTCAGGCTCGCCCTGGCCGCCTGGGGCGCGAGATTGAGATGCTGGAATCAAATGGCAAGGTGGTCGAACGAGCTCAACGCCCGATGGGGCACCGGTCGATGGGCCGGGCCCGGGTCGGGTCTTGCGGCTTGGGACGATCGGGGAAGCCTGGTACGAGGGCCTGAGCGACACAGAGCGTGACAAGGCGCCACTGGCACGCGTTCGATTGAGGTTCGAAGACCGAACGACTCGGCATTGATCGTTTAGGGACCAATGGGACCGGACAAGCGAGAGCTTTGGCGCGGTCTGCCATCCCGCGCCCTTGGCTCGTCGTCGTGCATGGACCGAGAGTTGCGCCAAACTCTCGGTGTGACCCGAAGCAGTCGCTTC
>DASUWA010000068.1 GCA_036378675.1 Acidimicrobiales bacterium | reverse complement strand
AAGTTTGTGGCGGCGACCCGTCAAGATGGGGTCGTCGTGACTTAGTAGGGGCGTGGCCGGAATTCGGCGAGCAATGTTCGAAAACGATCAGCAATTCGAGCCGTACGAACACACCTTTGGCGGTTTCGATACCTGGTATTCGGATAATCACGCCCGTGTCTTGCACGTGGTAACGGTCGCTTCGGGCGATCCGGACGCTGCCCGCGACGCAACCGACGAGGCATTCGCCCGAGCGTTGGCCCGATGGAGCCGGGTGCGGTCGATGCGGTCTCCCACGGGCTGGACGTGCAAGGTTGCTCTGAATCATCTGCGCCGGGGTCGCCGTCGACTCTGGCGCGAAAAGGAACTGCTTGCCTCGGCGTCTGACGGTTCTCGGAGATCCGACGACTTCTCGATCTGGCCCCAAGTGCTGGAAGCGGTCGAGCCTCTGACGGTCCGGCAGCGCACTGTTCTGGCGCTCCTCTACGTAGCCGATTTGCCCCAAGAGGAGGTTGCGAAGTTGCTTCACATCTCGCGGTCGACGGTGGCTTCCACTGTCGCCGACGCCCGATCCGCGGTTCTCTCCCGGGGCGGAGAGCCGGTCGGCCTGAATGATCTGGAAGTGCAGCCGTGACTCGTTTGGAGGAACAGCTCAGGCAGCTGTCGTCTGCCCCCCCGGTTCGCCCCCGCGCGCCGATGGAACACATCGCTCGAAGAGCCCGACAGCTGACGTGGCGTCGCCGCGCCGTGGCCGGCGTGGCTGTGATTGCCGTCGCCGCGGTCGCCGTCCCATTGACCCTAACGAGTCGAGGACCGTCCAAGGCCACCCAACTACAAGTGGAAGGTGGAATCGAGATCGCGGTCCCCAGACTGATCGCGACGTTGCGAGTACCTGATCAAACACGCAGCGATCCTGTCGGACCTTCCGTCGCGCTTTCGCAGACAACGGCCGTCGTCGGCGCGCCAGGTCCGGGAGGTGGGCGGGCTTACCTGTTCAGCGCGTCGAGGGGCGGCTGGAAACAGATCGCGGTCCTCCAGGGTTCTGACGCCTCCCCCGTTGACCAGTTCGGCTCAGCGGTCGCCATCTCAGGCGGCACCGTTGTCGTTGGCGCACCCGGCCATGGCGGCGGGAGGGCATACGTATTCGTCAACGAGCGGGGCAGCTGGAGGCAGGTCGCGGAACTGAAGGGATCGGGGACCTCTACACAGGATCAGTTCGGTACGGAGGTCGCCATGTCCGGCAACACCGTGGTCGTCACCGCCCCAGGCTACGGTCAAGGCGCTGGGCGTGCCTATATCTTCTCCGGTTCGGGCGACCGGTGGGTCCAGGCTCAGGAGATCGTCGGATCGGACACGACTGTGGGGGATCAGTTCGGTTCGGCGGTGGCCGTATCGGGCGACTCGGCCGTCGTCGGGGCCGCTTCGCACCACTACGGCGAGTTGTACGTGTTCGATCGCGAGGCGACCGGATGGCGCCAGACAAATGAGCTGACAGCTGCTCAATCGCTAACAGCAGCGTCCGGCTTCGGTCAATACCTGGCCCTATCGACCGGGACGCTCTTGGTAACCACGCCTGGGAACTACGACGTGCCCTCACAGGCGGACAACCTGGGACCCGCCCAGATCCTTGAGCTGGCACCGTCAGGGTGGTCCAGCCCAATCCCGCTCACACCCGGGAACTCAGCGTCTGGTGCAAGCTTCGCGACAACCGTCGCGCTGTCAGGGCCGCTCGCCCTCATCGGCGGCGCTCCTGGAGCCCGCGCCTACCTGTTCGAGCGCACGGCCAACGGTTGGCGGTTCGTCACCGAGTTTCAAGGCTCCGACACCGGCGCGTTCAGTTCGACGGCCGCCCTCTACGGGTCCACGGCTCTCGTGGCCGTTGCCGGCTCGGTCTACATCTTCAAGATCTGATCAACCAAGACCATCGAGAACAAGAGGGAGATCCGCCCGTGACCGCAGTATTCAGCCTGGCCTCTAGAGGCCACCATGTCGTGACGGTCGTCATCACGGCCGCCGCTTCAGTCGCAATCACCGTGATTCTGATGCTCACTTTGACCTCTACGTCGACTGGCGCACCGGCCAGCAACCGGACTGCCGGCAACGTTGGTTCGTGCTCGGCCTCTTACAACGCCACCAGCGGAAGCCCCGCAGCGTTCCGGCTGGCAGACACAGGCGCCGGGGCGGGCAGTTGCTGACCGTCCGGTCCTCCAAGAGGCCCACGACTTCGGCATACCAACCGAATCGACAAGATCGGATGATTTCCGATCGGGCCAGTAGATCGTCACTGTCAAGGTTCGTTCGAGTCCTGGGCCTGGTCGTGCTCCTGGGCGGGTTCGCGCTGACCACGCGCGGATCTGCCAGAGCAGATACCGAGAGTGTGTCCACCTCCACCGTCTGTTTCGCTGTCCATAACGGTGCGCTCCCGTCGAGGGTCATCGGCACCCGATTCTCGACCGGGAACTCCGACCCTGACCGGGTGATGGTTCTGGTCTATGGGCACTCCGGGACCACACAGGTGTGGGACTGGCAGCCCAACTACTCGGTCGCCCGGCGATTCGCGCAGGCCGGCTACCTGGTCATCACCTACGACCGGCTGACGGCTGGCGCCAGCACCGTGCGGCCTTCGTTGCTTGGCAACACAGTCACCTACGACTCGGACCGGGAAATGATCAGCGAGATCGTCGAGCAGATCCGGGGCACGTACCCGTTCCCTGTGAGCGCGCCGATAGGTCCGTGCAGCTATCCAGGGGCGGGGGCCGGCACCCATCCAAAGATCATTCTTATCGGGCACAGCCTCGGAGGCGCGCTCGCCGGAAGCTATGCCGGCGCCTATTCGGCCGTCGCGCCTGTCGACGCGGTTGTTCAGGCGGACTTCTCGAACACGGGGGACAGCGACGAAGCCAACAGCGTGGTCGACGCCAAGGCCGCCTCCGCAACGAACTTGAGAGCCGGTTACGCCACGATCCCACTCGACGATGGCTCAACCCCTTCATCGAAGTCGGTTTCGGCCCAGACCTGCAGAGAGAACCGACGACTCCTCCTCGGTGCCGGAGTGCCGATCAGTCCCGCTGGGTACGCCGCTGCATGCGATCCCTCGAGCTTCGACCCGGTGCCCTACGGGGACTTCATAAGCGGAGCGGCCATCAACCAAGAAGACCAATCCTTCATAGCCAACACGCCCAGCAACATGCCGGTGCTCCTGGTGTTCGCCGACCACGACTGCTTCTTTCCACCTGCACCGTCCTCGGCTAACCCGACGCCCTGTCTGAGCACCGCCACCGGAGGCGGTTGCGACCGCCAAGGGTGCCAGCAGGACGAGATCAACAACTGGAGGACGCTCTGCCCGTGCAGGAACAACATCACCACGTGGGTCGAACCGAACTCTGGGCACACCTTCATGTGGTCCCAAACCATGCCCGAATTCACCAATACGGTCACGGCCTGGTTGCAACGCGTTTGGGGACCTAATCCACGTATCTGAAGAGCCCGGAGCTTCTAAGTTCGGTCAGTACATACCTACCTTCGGGGTCATCCCCCCGAGTTCACCGCGGCGCTCTCCAGATCCACCAGGCACACCCCCGCTTGTGAGCCGGCGAGCTGCTCGCTGTATGGCGCCAGCGTATTGGCGATCTGGGTCTCGACGGTGAGGAACTGAGTGCGGTACGGGCCGTAGAACGGGGCCACCGTGGTGTAACCCGAGGTCGACAGCGTCTGGAGGGTCGCAAGCAAGCGGTCCAGCACGGGCGCCCCCTGCGGGCTCTCCGCGGCGAGCTTCGAGATGACCGGTCCGAACAGCTGGAGAAGCGGCGCGTACGCGGGGGCGAGCGCGAAACCCTCCGACGCGAACGGGCCGAACGCAGGCGCGAATCCGACCAGCGACTGCAGACCGCCGCTGGAGGTGGCTGGCGAAAGGGGGAGTGGACAAACGGCCGGCGGTGGCGTGTTCGGTGGTGGGGTGCTGCCCGCGCCGCCACCGGTGTCGCTGCTCGGACTGGTGGAGGGGGCCGGTGCGGACGTGGTCAACTCCGGCCCGGCGCCAATAGCGCCGGACTCGGACGCGAGTGGTGTCTCGCCGCCGATTGCGGCCGGCGCGAAAGCGGGAGACGTTGTCGGTGGGGAGGGCGCGACCGCTGCTGCAGGAGAGATCAACACGGGAGGCGCGCCTGCGGCGCCGCTTCGATGAGTCAGCGTGGTAGAGGTACTGGCCGGCCACAGCGCGAACAGACCAAGGGTCACCAGTGCGGCCACGACCACCAACGCCGAGATCAGACGCCCGGCGCGCCACCCGCGCAACGTCGGCGACGATGACGATGACGATGACGATGATGTGCTCAAGCAGCCCCCAGATTGATGTCGTTGCAGCGAGCGCAGACCTCCTCGGGGATGACGCCCGCCCGCATGAGCAAACCGAACGCCTTGCATCCCAGGCAGTACGCGAAAACAGATTCCAGCGTCGCGGCCACGATGATCATCCCGACGAGTACCTCCGCGGCAGTCCAGTATCCGAGGCCGGTCAGTATCGATGCACTCCCGGTAAACGAAGCGCCGATCAGCTGGGCGAACCGCTTCGGAGGCCCCGGCACCGGCTTCGGCGCGACAGGGAGACGAGGCGTGATCACCCTGGTGACCAACTGACCGAGCGGGCTGAGCGACGGCCCGGTCAGCACCCGGGCGATGAAGCCGGCGGCGATCACGTACACGAGCCAGTGCTGCTGGCTAATCAATGTCACCGCGGCAAGGATCACCACGCCGCCCGCGACGAGTCGGGCCGAGACCTCGTTCACCGGGTCGGGAAAAGAGAACAGCGCCTTGAGACTGCTTGGGGGCCGGCGGCGGCCCTGTGTCGTTGTCACGATTGTGTTGCTCATGAATCACTCCTCATGCTTCGGATCCTGCGGTCCGTACCGATGAAACCGCCGAGACCGAGTACCCCGGCGGCGATGACAAGCGCGACGGCCCACGCCGGGATTCCGAGCCCGCTCTTCGCCACCACCTTGGTTACAAGCGCGGTTCCACCGGCGCCGACTTCATTACTACCTCCACCAACAGCATCCTGTGCCGACGAGGCCGACGCGCCCGATGCGCCCGACGATTCATTGGGCGGAGGCGTCGCGGTGGAGGCAGCGGCACCGGGAGTTGACCCCGCAGTCCCAGCCGGTTTTGCGCCCGCGGCTGGGGATAAACCGTGGGACGCGGGAGCCGCCGGCGTCACAGACGATGATGAGGAGATGGCTGACGAGGCAGAGCCCGCCGGCACGAAGCGCCCGGTCAGGTGCCACAACCCCGAAAAACCGTTGAACGGCCCGCCTACCACCTGGCTCGTCCACTGCAACGTGTACGAACCGCTGCCCGGATCGTAGGTTCCGGTAACCGGCGTCGTGTCACCCGGATAGGTGCCGTCCGGTTTGGGCGATCCCTGGTTGAAGTACTGGTTGTTCCACGACACCGACACCGCTTGCACCGAACCGGACAGAGCGGTACCTGAAACCGTGATCTGCGGGGCCGGCACTGCTTTGTCCGTCTGGGGATCGGTCGGTTGAGTGGAAGCGGAGTAGCCCACGCCGTAGAACCGGGCAGGTGTGATGATCCGTTTGGCGAGCGCGTTGCCCGACCCGTCGAACGCCGGCGACGGCTGCGGTTGGTACCGGCCGGTCGCGAGACCGCCGTCGGTTCCGGGTGCCATGGGCGTGTAGCTCTGGTCCGAGCAGGTCGAGTCGCTGTTGGACAGGAAAGGTCCGCCGGCGTTGCCGCCCTGGAGGATCATCCGGAAGTACGAACCGCTCACGTGACCGCCGTTGCAGGAGCCGGCGGTGATGTCGAACGTGCCCACAAGAGCGGTAGACGCCGACGCCGGTGCTGCCTGTAGCAACAGGGGGCTGATCACTGCCGCACTGACGATGGCGAGCGCCACCAAAGATCTGCGCATTCAGCTAGCTCCCGAAGGGACGAAGGTTCCCTGCAGATGCCAGTAGCCGGTGAACCCGTTGAACGGGCCGCCCACCACCTGGCTCGACCATGTGATCACAAAGGCGTGTGAAGTCGGGTCGTAGGTTCCCGACAGCGGCGTGGTCAACCCGGGGCGGGTCCCGTTGGGTTTGGGGCTGCCCTGGTTGAAGTACTGGTTGTTCCACGCCGCAGACCACGCTTCGACCTGTCCGCTCAACGACGTGCCGGCCAGCTCGATCTGCGGAGCCGGCACGTGCAGCCCGGCTTGGGGGTCGACGGGGTTGGTGGCGATGCCGAAGTTGATGGCGGTGAACGCTTGCGGTGCCACGATGCGGTCAGCCAGCGCGCTGCCGGTGGAAGTGAACGGGGGCGTCGGGTTTGACTGGTAGCCACCCGTCCGAATGCCTCCGTCCGTACCGGGCTTGGCGAGGGTGTAGGTCTTGTCCGGGCAGGTGGAATCCGGGTTCTGGAAGAACGGTCCCGAAGCGATCTTCCCGCCGGGATCGATCATCCGGAAAAAGGTTCCGCTCGCGCCGCCCCCGCTGCACGCGCCGGCGTCGAGCCGGAACGTGCCGACCAGCTGACTCCCCGACGCGTTGCTTGAGCTCGCACTCTTAGATCCCCCGCACGCGGTCAGGCCAAGACCTGCGGTGACCGCGACTGCTCCGATTCGGACGACCATCCTTCGGTTGATCACGACGCAAGCTCCGCCTGACGCAGATCCACGGCTGTCGCCGTTTCGCCCCTCGGTTCGCGGGCTATCAGCACCCCACCGATGACGAGCAGCCCGGGCAGGACGAAGAACCACGGGAACAAGGGGAAGGGTGGTAGCGCGGCTATCGCGTGATAGCTCGTGACGTTGTCGCTCATTGCTCCGATCATTGGGGTCATATCGTTGAGAACGTGCACCCAGGTTCTGTCGAGCTGGGCCACGGCGGGGAAGCGACTCGCGATGTTCTCGGGAGTCATCCCCGCCTTAGCCAGTGCCGGGGCGAGATCGAGGCGGATGATCCCCTGGCCCGAAGCCATGGTCGAGAAGTCGTTCTGGATGGTGACGACGTTGCTCGTCGTCTCGATGTTCTTGAAGGCGGTCATCATGTGGCCGCCCTTCGGAGCGCGCGACCACATCTGGAACATGGCCGGCGCAACCACCAGCCCTACGCCGACCGCCACCAGCACAGCGGTGGCCGCCGTGCGGCGCCTGCCCAGCAACAACGCCGATGACGCGCCCAGGATGAAGATCCCGGGGAGAACGAAGAACCAGGGAAACAGAGTGAAGCTGGGCAGGGCGGCGACCGCCTGGTAGTTCCCCAAGTTCCCCTGCACCTTGTCCAGCAGGTCGGTCATCTTGGCGTCTATGGCCGGCCACTGCCGGTCGAGGTTCCCGTAGGCGGGGTAGGCGGTCCCCACCGGTTGACTAATTACATTGCGCGCCTGGAGGTAGGGGCCGACCTGGGTATCCACCTGGTTGATGCCGGACCCGATCAGGGAGATGTCGTTCTGGTACCCCTCGAGGCGCGCGGACGTCATGAACGGCCGGAACTGCTTGAGCATGGTCGCGCCTTGGGGTGCCCGCTGGAACATTTGGAAGGCGACCGGCATGAGGATCAGGGCGGCCCCGATGACCGCCAGGAACCACAACGCCCGCCTGCGCCGGCGTGGCGATGCGCCCAAGTCTTGGTTCGTACTCCCGTCGCCTGCGCTCCTGCCCGCGCTGGCAACAGCAGACTGGCTGCGGGAAGGTGCCGGCACCCGTCCATTATCTGTCAAATCAGATAGGTTTCGTCTAGTTTTGGCTGGATTGCCCCTCTTCGCGCCTCCGGCTCAACCGGATCGTTATAGAGCAAGGCGGGGACACTGAAGCTGCCCGCTGCGGGGTCATGATGCTCGCTGGCAACGCGCAGACGCGAGCGTTCGTATCGATCATGGCCGCCTCGGCAGGTCCCGCCCTCGATGAACGCGCCCACGTCTACCGTGTAACCCGGTGAGCGGCTGGCCGGACGACTGGGAGCAGCGGAAACGCGGACAGGACTGCCCGATGTGCGCCTCCATCGGCGGCGGCGACAACGAACACGGATTCTTCGTGGCCGAACTGACCTTCACCGAGGTGCAGTTGGAGCGGCGCAGCCGCCTCGCCGGGTACTGCGTGGTCATCTGGAAGGACGGCCACGTCACAGAGGCCAGCGACCTCAACGACGATGCCGCCGCGGGCTACTGGCGCGACGTGATGTCGGTGGCCCGCGTCCTCGAGGCCGAGTTCAAGCCGATGAAGATGAACCTGCTGACCCTCGGCAACTGGGTTCCGCATCTACACACCCACGTCCTGCCGCGATACGTGGATGATCCAGCGCCGGGAGGACCCATCACCTGGGCAGACGTTTTCGCCGAGCAGCCCAATGACGAGGTTGTCCTGAAGGCCCAGGTCGATCAGATACGCGTCGGTCTGGGTTTGAGCCAACGACGGTAGAGAACATTCCCATGCGCCGGGGCGGGCACGTCCGTATATCTCTCATCCGCTCGTCGCGCGTTGCGATGAGACTCCCTCAGCTCCGAGATGGAGGCCAGGTTCCGGTGGAGAGCGCCACGACGAAGAGCGCAACGGCCTGATCCAGTTCGTGGGCCCCGCCCGTGCTGACCAGTCCGTTGACCGTCGCGCCGAAGATCTGGTGCGCCGACGCGCATTGGGCGTCGTCGAGACCGAACGACCGGAAGGTCGCCGCCAATGGCTCGTGGAGCCGGGCCATCCGGGGGGCAAAGTCCGTATCGCTGCGGTCGATCGCCGATAGGGAGGCGGTGCGCCCTGGGTGAGCTTCGGCATAGGACCGATACTCGCGTGCGATAGCGGCGAGAGCCTCGGCTCCGATCTTCCCGATGGCGGCCGACCAGACCTTGTCCGAAAGCTCCTCGGCGGCCAGGAGGGAGATTCCCTTGCGCAGGTCCTCAAGGCTGTCCACGTGCGCATACATCGATGTCGCATGCCTCCCGAGCTCACGGGCCAAGCCGGCGAGGGTGAGGGAATTCCAACCGTTCAGGTCGACGAGGTCGGCGGCGGCCCGGACCACCTCGTCGCGCACCAGCGACTCTCCGCTCGGCGGGCGCCCCCGTCGCGCGGCGACCCGGGTCTGGCTTGCCATATCACGTATTGTAACAACCAGCGGTGAGTGGTATAAAAACCATACTCCGTTCCCATGGGGGGGATTGAGGGAGGAACGTGAGTTGCTCCAATGTGGCGCAACTCCGCGGCAGACCAACTTTGGAGAGGTGGTCGGTGAGAGCGGTTCGGGTCCTACGGCACGGCCGGCCCACGGAGGTCATCGAGGTCCAGGACATCCCGGTGCCCGACGTCGACCCGGGTGGAGTTCGCGTGGCGGTGTCCGCGGCGCCTATCAACTTCGGGGACATCGCACGGTGCAAGGGGGGCGTGGCGAGTGTTATGGCCCAACCTCCCTTCACCCTGGGGATGGAGGTGTGCGGTGTAGTAGAGGCCGCCAGCGAAGGTAATGAGCACTGGCTCGGACGCCGGGTCGTCGCGATGTGCAACATGTCCTTCGGGGGTATGGCCGACTTTGCCCTCGCCGGCGTCACAGGCGTGTTCGATGCCCCGGTGGAGCTGGACGACATCGAGGCCGCCGCCTTTCTCCTCCCGTTCCACACCACCTACCTGGCGCTGCACACTCGTGGGAAGCTGCGGGCCGGTGAGACCTTGCTGGTAGTCGGAGGCGCCACTGCTCTGGGGACCGCCGCCATCCAGCTCGGCGTGGCGGCCGGCGCCCGCGTCATAGCCATCGCCGGGGGTCCCCAGAAAGCGGCGCTGTGCGAGAAGCTGGGTGCCGACGCTGCGATCGACCACAGGTCCGAGGACATCTTCGAGCGGGTGATGAGCCTCACCGGTGAACGGGGCGCGGAAGTTGTGTGTGACTTCGTCGGCGGTTCCGCCACCGAGACGGTCTGGACATGCGTTGCCTACGAGGGCCGCTACCTTCCGGTCGGGTTCAACGATGATCCCGAGTCCGGCTTCACCGGCCGCCCGCTGCGCCGGGTGTCGATGGGGAACTTCTCGGTGGTCGGCGTGCTGATGGGGTACAACGAGCACTCCCTGCCGATGAGGCAGTTCGGCGTCGTTCCCAACCCTCCCGAGCGAGGCCGTGAGGTACACGCCGCTTTGTGCCGGCTCGTTACCGAGGGTGCTATCCGGCCTTACATCGGAAGGCGCATCAGCCTCGGGGAGGTGGCCGGAGCACTCGAGGACCACGAGCAACGACTCACCAGCGGCCGAACGGTAGTCGACCTGTCTTTGCCGGCATGATCGGCCCGGACGACCTTCTGGAGGAGGCCTGCAAGGAGACTGGTCTCGACGATTTCGGGCCAGACGACTTCCGGGAAGGCCTCGAGGTGTACTGGGACTCGGTTACCTCCGAAGCGCAACTCAACGAGGTCGGGGCAGTCGCCGTGCGAGCCAACGTCGTGGGAAGCCTCGCCAACCGGTTGAAGGTCGTCGACTGGGCCGCGTCCCACGCCGACGTCGCCGACGAATCCATCGAGGCACCCGTCTTCGTAATCGGGATGTTTCGAGCCGGGACGACCCTGCTCAGCAACTTGTTCGACCAGGACGTGAGGAACCGGGCGTTGCTGCGTTGGGAGGCGGGCGACAGCGTCCCGCCGCCCACTCCCGCCAACTTTCGAAGCGGCCCCAGAGTCGACGCGGCTCGGGTGGCCGGCGAAATGCTCGAGTCGCTCAACCCGAGGATGGCCGTCGTCCACCACGAGGACGCCGACGGTCCAACCGAGTGCATCGCGGTGATGAGCCAGGACTTCAAGAGCCTGGCCCTAGAAGCCATCGCGAACGTCCCGACATACGGCCGCTGGCTCCAACAAGTTGATCAGCGCTCCGCGTACGAATACCACCGCCTCGTGCTCCGCGTACTACAGAACGGCGGCGTTCGGGGGCGCTGGACGCTGAAGAGCCCGCATCACGCCATAGCTCTCGACGCCCTGACCTCCGTCTACCCCGATGCCCGACTGGTTCTGCTACACCGGGATCCCGTCGTTCTCGGTGCATCGGTGTGCAGCCTCATCTCCACCTTGACAAGCACCTTCAGCGACGCCGACCACCGCAGGTATATAGCGGAGCACTGGACGGCCATGCTCGAGACATCCATCGAACGGATCGAGGCATTCCGCACTACCCATCCCGATCACCCGATTCTCGATGTCCAGTACGACGAGTTGGTGCGGAAGCCCGTCGACACGTTGGCCGCGATGTACGACTTCCTCGGAGATTCCCTTTCCGAGGATGCACGCGCCGCAATCGAGGCCTACGTCGGCACCCATACCAAGGGACGGTTCGGTCAGCACCGCTACGACCTCAGTGAGTTCGGCCTCGACAAGGCCGAGGTGGCCGAGCGCTTCGGTGCCTACACGGCTCGCTATCAGATCCCGGTCGGAACGTAGACGTGCGAGTCACCGAGCGACTGGGGGTCGGTGCGGCGATCGTATGTGTGATTGGCCTGACCGCCTGCTCGAACTACGAGCGGGTCACCGGAGTTGGTCCCAGCGGGGGATCTAACTTGGGCCAAGCCGCTGGCAACTCACCCGGTTCCGGACCAAACGGTACCGCGGGTGGCGTCACGGGTTCGGGTGGCCCCTCCGCCGTCGGTTCTAGCTCGAGTGGGTCGGGAGGGTCGGGCGGGTCGGTGTCGGGGTCTATTGGCTCGATCTCATCGGGCGGCGGCAGGAGTCCACTCCCCGGTGTCAGCAATTCCCCGGGTCGGAGTTGCACGGTCAAGGTCGGAGTCACCTACTCGAGCGACGTCAATGCCGCCTTGGCCGCGGCCGGGGATCCGAGCCAGGCGGCCAATTACGGGAACTACGTGGCTGCGCTCCAAGCCGAGTACCAGGCGGGAGCCAACTTCATCAACAGCCACGGCGGCATCGCCGGATGCCAGATGACGCTGGCCTACTACGACTTCAAGTCGCTGTCGGCTGACGGATTTTCAGCCGAGTCCCAGAGGGAGTGCACCAGCCTGGCCGAGGACGCCCATGTGTCGTTCGCCTTCATCTACGGGCTGGAGAACAGGACCCTCATCGACTGTATGGCCAGTCACAAGATCCCGGTCTTCTACCACGGCGGTGAGTACACCGTGCCCAACGATGCCGACTACCGGAAGTATCGGGGTTACCTGTACCAGGAGACGGGCTTTTCCACTGACCGGTGGGGCCCATTCATCAACTTCCTGGCCAACGCCGGCTATTTCGACCAGGGCAGCAAGATCGGGATCCTGCTGGCCGACGACGGGAACGGCAACAACCAGCACCTGGTAAACAACATCTGGATACCGGCGCTCGCCCAGCTCGGCTATGCGAATCCCACCGTGTTCACCTACACGGCCCTCCAGGGATACTCATCTGTAGGCGACACTCAAGCCCAGCTCTCGTCCGCGGTGCTTCAGTTCAAGCTGGCCGGCGTCAACCACGTCATCGCCACGCCAGACTCCGGCGCCACGACCCTGTTCTTTGTCCAACACGCCCACAGCCAGGGTTACCACCCTCGATACGCGTTTACGAGCGTCAACTACCCCGAGCTCATGAAGAACGCGCCGGCAGATGAGGCAGTCGGGGCACTGAACGTCTCTTTCCTCACTACTGACGCTGAGAACCCGGGAGCGGCCGCCACCAACTATCCCAATGCGGCCCGGACCCAGTGCGACAGGCTTTTCGCGGGGAAGACCGGCGGCGGACCGGCGCCCTATCTGTACTGCGACTTCATGAACGTCATCACGGGGGCTACAAGGGCAAAGCAGTCCGTGGACCCGGCCACCCTGCTGGCGGGGATCGAGGGTCTCGGGACCTCGATCGAAGGCACCGGAGACTACGGCGCCACTTATCTCGGTCCAGGGCGAGACGATGGTGGGGCGGCCGTCCGTGTCATGGCGTGGGACCCGTCGATCTCGGACTTCCGGTACGTGACCGGACCTATCCGTGTGCCGTGATCATTGCGGCGTCTAGCGCCCGTCGACGGTGGCTCGGTTTCCGCGCCTGCGTCGCCGCAGCCGGCGTCGCCGCGAGCGCGCTGCTTATCGCTGGCTGCGGAGGTCTGAACTTCTCCCACGACAGCCGATTGAGCATCATCGCCCCCGGGAGCCTGTCGACCGTCTCTACGCCAGTGGACCTGCGCTGGTCCGGCGGCCTCCGGGCAGGGAGTACGGCCAAGTACGCGGTGTTCGTCGACTCCGTGCCGGTACACCCCGGCCAGAACCTGCGTTCCCTGGCCGGCAAGGTCTGTGCGCACGCGCCGGGCTGCGTGGATGTTGCCTGGCTGAACCGACACTTCGTGTTCCTGACCGGCAGCCACGACCTGGAGCTCGACGCTCTCCCGATCCTGGGCACCGCCAAGGCTGACCGCGACTTGCACACCGCCACCATCGTGCTCGTCAACTCCGCCTGGGCGCGCGTCGGGGAATCGGCGTGGAGCGTGACCTTCGTCCTGGCGCGCGCGCGGTCTCTATGAGGCAGCCCCGCGAGGCCGTGCGAAATCGGCCCGAGCTCACCAAGCTCAGGCGGGCGGAAGCAGCCATTGCGGACTTGGAGCAGGGCGGGGCGAGGCTGCGTCCCGCCGGCCGGAGCGCGTTCGGGGTCGTGGGCCGTTTCGAGCTAGGTCCGATGTCGGAAGCACTCCGCGCCAGCGGTCTCGGCTGGTACCAGCTGGCGGCGCTGACATTGCTGGGCGGCGTCGACGCCCTGTTCGCGGGCGCCCTGATCAACACAGGCGGGCCGATCTCGTTGTCCCTGGGAATCCCGAACCTCAGCCTTCTCATCTACGTCCGAATCGTCGGTTTGGCCGTAGCGGGAGTGGCCGTTCTCCAGATGATGGGTCGCAGCCCGAGGCCCCGGGCTCAGCGGAGCCGGCTGGTGCTGTGCGGGGGAGCGGTGACAGCGACAGCGCTCCTCGCCGGCGGCTTCTCTCGCAACGAATGGGGGCTGGTCGGGGTCACCGCGCTGGCCAGCCTGGCGTCGGGCGTCGCGTACACCCTGCATCGACCGCTCCTGTTCGACCACTATCGGCCGGAGGTGCGGATCCGGGCGATGGCCTCCTACGGCGCCGGGCTGATGCTCGGGCTGGCGGGGGCGTCGGCTGCAATCCCATTGGCCGATGACCTGGGCATGACGTGGCGGTGGGCCTACGTGGCGCTGGCCGTCGTGGCGGCTATCAGTGTTGCGGGTGCCGGCCGGCTGACCGACGCGGTTCCCGGTGGCTGGGAGAACCGTGTCATTTCCGGTTTGGTCCGTCGCCAGCTCGGTCCCCCGGGACCCGATTTGAACGGAGCCGGCGGGTCGGATTCGACGCCCACGACAGCCGAGAGGTTCAGGCAAGTCCTGGTCACGCGCGCCGCCGTTCCGATTCTGATCGCGGCATCGGCTTCCGGCCTGCTGGTGGTCACCTTGCCGCCGTACCTTTGGTCGTTCTGGAGCGACCACTGGGGAATGCATCCGGACGCCGAGGCCGGCCTGTTGTCCGGACTCTGCGGTGCGTCGATCCCCGCCTTGGTCTGGTTCGGCCGACGCGGCGAACTGGCCTTCCGAGCCAGCCCCGCACGCATGCTCCGCATGACATCGCGGCTGGCCGCGTTGGGCGCCCTCGCTCTGTACCTGGCCGTCGTGATCCACCTGTTCGCTGTGATGGTCGGCCTCCTGGCCGTCGCGTTCGCTGCGCTGGTGGTGCTTCTCACCGCCGCATCGGCTGCTCTTCTTTCCGCCGTGCGGCCCGCCAACCGCCCGCACGCGTCGCTCGCTCTCGGATTGGCCGTGCTACAGGGCGGGGTCACAGGGAACTTCGTCATGCACGCTTTCGACAGACGTTTCGGGTTGGCCTGGGCGTTCTTTGCGGCCGCGCTGTACGTTCTCGGTTGCGGGGCTTCCGCGTCCCGGGCGGCCCGCACTATCGAGTCTGACCTCGACGACACGGTAGGGGCCATGATCGCCGAGACGGAGCTGCGGACCCGCACGAGCCAGGGCCAGCACCTACCCCTGCTTGGGGTCCGCCACGTCGACTTTTCCTACGGGCCGGTGCAGGTCCTCTTCGACGTCACCTTCACCGTCGACGACGGGGAGATGGTGGCCCTTCTTGGCACCAACGGCGCGGGGAAGTCGACACTGCTGCGCCTTATTTCAGGCATGTGCCTGCCGTCGCGCGGCAGCATCCACTTCCGAGGGTCGGACGTGACCTACCTGGGCCCCGACGAGCGGGTCCGGCGCGGGATCAGCCAGGTACCCGGAGGACGAGCCGTGTTCGGGGCGATGACGGTGGTCGAGAACTTGCGCGTGTTCGGCTACACCCACGGCCGGGACCGGCGCGCCGTCGAGTCCGGGGTTGAGGCCGGGCTCGCCGCCTTTCCGAGTCTGGCCGGTCGGCTGGACCAGCCGGCGGCAACCCTCTCCGGCGGCGAGCAGCAGATGCTCGGCCTTGCAAAAGCTTTCGTCGTCCGACCCCGGGTTCTCCTGATCGACGAACTGTCGTTGGGTTTGGCCCCGATCGTGGTCGGGGAGTTGCTCGACACCGTCCGGCGGATCAACGCCGACGGGACGGCCGTGGTCATCGTGGAGCAGTCCGTGAACATCGCCCTGTCGCTCGTTGACCACGCCTACTTCATGGAGCAGGGAGAGGTCCGGTTCGACGGCCCGGCGGCAGAGTTGGCGGCCCGGCCTGATCTGTTGCGCTCGGTCTTCCTCGAGGGCGCGGCCTCGAAACCACCTGCGCCGCCGGGCCCCGCACGGCGTCCGCGCGCCCAGGCGGCCGGGCGCTCGAGGTGAACGTCGTGGCCGTCGTCGTCAACGCGCCCGTGGTGGCCCTGGGAGCAATCACGGGAATGGTCTACGGGATCCTGGCCGTGGGACTGGTCCTGGTGTACCGCTCGAGCCGGATCATCAACTTCGCGCACGGGCAGATCGGAGCGTTCGGGGCCGCCCTTCTAGGCGTCGCCGTGGTGAGTTGGCACGTCCCCTACTGGCTCGCCTTCCCAGGTGCGCTGGCCGTCTCGGCGGGCGTCGGCTCCGGCGCCGAGGTGGTGATCGTGCGCCGGTTGCGCAATGCCCCACTCATCATCACCGTAATTGCCACGCTCGGGCTCACCCAGTTCCTCGCCTTCTTCTCCGAGGTCGTCAACAACCAGGCACAGGCCGGACAGAACTACCCACAACCGGCCGGCCTTCCCCACTTCGGCCTTGGGGCCTTGGAAGTCACCTCGGCGCACTTTGCCATCTTGGTGCTCACCCCCTTTGTGGTGGCGGCGCTGGTCCTGTTCCTGCGGCGCGGTCGGCTCGGCTTGGCTGTTCGGGCGGTGGCCGCCAACCCTGAGGCGGCTGGGATGTCGGGGATCCTCTCCAACCGGATGTCCTCGTTGTCCTGGGCGCTCGCGGGAGGGCTGGCGGCCTTCACCGCCATCCTGGTCCTGCCCACCCGCGGCTTCACCAATGCCGAGTTCCTCGGACCGGGGCTGCTACTGCGCGCTCTGGTCCCTGCCGTCATAGCCCGCATGACCAACCTGCCTGTGGCCCTCCTGTCCGGAGTGGGGCTTGGGATAGTCGAGCAGGTGCTCCTGGCCAGCTACCCGAACGGCGGGCTGGTCGAGGCGGTCCTGTTCGTGGCCATCCTGGTCGTGCTGCTTCTCCAGCGCTCGCGGCGAGGCCGGGCGGAGGAAAAGGGCACCTGGTCTGCCGTCCAGGCCTGGCCGCCTCTCCCCGAGTCGTACCAACGGGTGTTCCTGCTGCGCAACGCGGGGCGAATCCTGACGGCGGTCTTGGTAGTTATCGCGCTGCTTTTACCGGCCTTCGTCTCCAATGAGACGGCCGCGGTGCTGACCTTCATCATGGCCTTCAGCCTGGTCGGGCTGTCGCTCGGGGTGATCACCGGACTGGCGGGCCAACTTTCGCTTGGGCAGTTCGGTCTGGCCGGCGTCGGAGCGGTTGCGTCGTTCGTGGTGACCGCGCACACCCACGACATGCTTTCCGGTGTGGTGGCCGCTGGCCTGGCGGCGGCGTTCGTCTCGCTCGTCATCGGGCTGCCGGCGCTCCGCATCCGGGGCATGATGCTGGCGGTCGCAACGCTGGGTTTCGCGCTCGCCGCCCAATCGTGGCTGTTCGCGCAGCCCTGGATGCTCGGCTCCGGCGTCCACCCCGGTCCCTCCCGGCTGTTCGGACTCGTGTTCGACACCGGCCGGAAGTACTACTTCGTGGCATTGGGCGTGTTCCTGGCCGGGCTGTGGCTCGCGCGCAATGTCCGCACCGGGGGGCTAGGCCGGTGCCTGCGAGCCATCCGGGACAATGACGATGCCGCCCGCTCGTTCACGGTCCCCGCCGTCCGACGCACCCTGCAAGGCTTTGTGGTTGCTGGATTCATTGCCGGCCTCGGGGGAGCGGTTTACGGCCATGCCCTTTCGCTCGCAGTCGCCGGCTCGTTCCCTGTGGATTCGAGCATCAACTCCGCCGCGGCCACCGTTGTCGGCGGTGTCGGCGCCCTCAGCGGACCTCTTCTCGGGTCCTTCTACATCATCGGAATCCCGCGCTTCCTGCCGCTCGACAACGCCGGCCTCGCCGCCACTTCGATCGGATGGCTGATCCTGATCCTGCAGCTGCCCGGGGGCATTGCCCAGGGCCTGCGTCCGCTGCGGGACCGGATCCTCGATGCAATCGCCCGCCGCTCGGGGCTGGATCCAGCGCGAGAACGGAGCGGACGCGCGCGGACAGTTGTCCAGCGGGTGTCGGCCGTGACCGCCGGAACGCCTCGCCCTGCGATCACCGGTTCTCCGGCTCTGGCTGCTTCGCATCTCGTCAAGAGCTATGGGGGGGTGAAGGCGGTGAACGATGTGACCCTCTCCGTGGACGCGGGCGAGACGCTCGGCCTCATTGGGCCCAACGGTGCAGGCAAGACCACGCTGTTCGAGCTGCTGAGCGGCTTCACCCGGACAGACTCCGGCTCGGTTTCGCTCGCTGGCGTTGACATCACGAGCCTCGCCCCGGAGGCACGCGGCCGACTCGGACTTATCCGCTCCTTCCAGGACGCTGCCCTCTTCCCAACCCTCACCGTTCTAGACGCAGCCATGCTCGCCATGGAGCGCTCTTCCCCGTCCCGGTTCCTGTCCTCGATCGGCGGCTCGATCCGGCCGGAGCGCCGCAAAGCCGCGAGGGCCTATGAGCTCGTAGGCTCGATGGGCCTCTACAACTACCGGAACACCCAGATCCGCGAACTCTCAACCGGGACACGCCGAATCACCGAGCTGTGCTGCCTTATGGCCCTGCAACCGACGGTGCTCTTGCTCGACGAGCCTTCGTCAGGAATCGCTCAACGCGAGACGGAGTCACTGGGGGTGCTGCTCCAACGGATCAAGGCGGACCTCGGACTCACACTGGTCGTAATCGAACACGACATCCCGCTGATCATGGGGATCGCCGACCGTCTCATTGCGATGGAGGAGGGCCAAGTCCTGGTCACCGGTCCCCCCGATCTGGTCCGCAACGACCCGCGAGTGATCTCGTCATACCTGGGAGGAGACATCATGGCCATCGAGCGATCCGGTTTGATGTCCCTGGCGGTTACCAGCAAGGGCCGCCGGGGGTCACGGAAGCCCGCGGTGGCGGCGACGAGTCAAGTGGGACGCGGGCAGTGATCGACGTCGATCCGGAGCTCGAGCCTCTCGACGATTACGTCCCGCCACCGTACCGGCCGCCCGCCACGCTGGACGAACGCTTGATCAAGGCGTGGCGGGAGGTGACCCGCACCCCGGGCCGGGCGGCCATCGCCACACTCGACCTTTGCGCTTTGGTTGCCTTCTTCCTCTCGCTTCGCAGCATCCCAGTCACGACAGTCGACGCCGTCGGCCCCCTGCGGGCCAACTGCGGCATCTCCTTCTACGTTGGCGGAGCTTCCAACCGGGCGGTGGACGCCGCATGCCATTACGCCTACGCAAGCCGGATCCCGCAGCTGATCATCATCGGCCTCATAGTCGTGGTTGCCTCCGGGTTGCTCGTCTGGACCATCGTCCGCGAGGCGCCCGGAGAACCCACCCTCTGGTCGGCCGTAGCTGCCACACCAGGCCGGGCGGCGCTGGCCGTCCTCGACGTGGCCTTGTTGGTCACGGCCATCGCGGCCCTGCAGCCGGTGACCTTGACCACGGCCGATCACGTCAGCTCGCTAAACGCCAGATGCGGCCTGCAGTACTTCGTATTCGGCGCTTCCAACTCCGCGGTCGGACAGGCATGCCGGAACGCCTACGAGCCCCGCGCCGCGCTTTTCTTCGTGACCCTGGCCGCTCTGATCTTGGGCGTGATAGCGCTGGCCCGAATGGTCCGCCGATCTGTTGAGCCCCTGGATCCCGTACGAAGGCCCGATTGACGCTGGGGCTTCGCTCAAGTTGTGACCTTCTCGCTTCTCACTTGACCGGGACGAGCTGTGCCGGCGGGCGTGTCGTTGGCCATGGGCGTGGCTGTCACGTGGCCTCTGGCCTGAGGAAGCTGGTAGCGATGGCGCTGACGGCCCGGTTCAGTGAGGCGTTGGTCCTGGCCGCGTCGCTGCATCGCCACCAGGTGCGCAAGGGCGGCAACATCCCATACATCTCGCACCTGCTCGCCGTCTGTTCGATCGTCCCGGAACATGGAGGCGACGAGGATGAGGCGATCGCAGCTCTGTTGCACGACGGGCCGGAGGATCAGGGTGGAGAGGCAACACTCGAGATGATCGGCAGGATGTTCGGCGAGCGGGTGCAGGCGATCGTGGCGGCATGCAGCGACACGTTCGAGACCCCGAAGCCACCCTGGATCGAACGCAAGAAGGCCTACATCGAACACCTGTCGAGCGCGGAGGTTCCGCGGTCCGCCGTGCTGGTCTCGGCCGCCGACAAACTCCACAACCTCGTCACGACGATCGATGATCTCGAGGCGCACGGGCCGGCCCTGTGGGAACGGTTCAACAGCACCCCGGAACAGCAGCTCTGGTACTACCGGTCCCTATCGGATGTTTACGGGGCGCGCCTCGGGGGCCGTTTGGCTGAGGGGGTTGCCGCCGAGGTTGACCGGCTCGAGGCCGCCATTACCGGATCGCAGTGAGGGAGCCGCAAGCGCCCGCCATTGCTCGACGCAAAGGTCCGTGACCGCCAGGCCGGGGCCCGTTGATGTCGGTCGAGTCGTTGCAGCCTCACGTTGGGGGACAGACTGAGGTCCGGTGCGTGTGGAGATCCTCGTTCGGCCAAACGCCTCCCGGGGTGGCGTCGGTGGGAGCCACGACGGAGCGCTTGTCGTCCGCGTAGTTGAGCCTGCGGACCGAGGAAAAGCGACCGCGGCCGCCCTGAGCGCTCTCGCTGAGTCGTTCGGCGTGTCATCTCGCGATGTCACCTTGGTCCGAGGGCCCGCCAGCCGGAGGAAGGTTGTCGACATCGCAGCCACGAAGGAGCGAGAAGAAATGCTCAGAAGCCAGTTGCAGCGATTACTGCATGCTGACGACTAAACGGGAAGTCTGGATCGATCCACGCCTTGCCGCACTCGCTGCGAAGTCCGCGCCAACCTTGGTTGAGGTGAGCCGCTGTCAGGTCGTCCTCGTCGACGTAATGAGCGACGTTGCCGTCACACCCTTCTGGCAAGATAGAAGCCGGTAGTGACGCCTCGAGGCCTGGCGTGCCAATGCCGTGCAATGGCCTTCCCTTCGGAAACGAGCTTTCTCGTTGCGCGCCCTTTGGGGAGGTGGAATGCCGGCATCGATCATCGAGGCGGTGGAGCATTTGTGCTCCCTGTTGGTTGGGTTCGATGCCGGCGTCTACAGCGGCGACGACTGCGTGCGGCTGGTAGAACGCCTCGCCGCGACTGAGAAGGCGTGTGCCGGCGCGAGGATGCTGGCCGCCAGTCGCGCGGTGGAGTGCAAGTCTCACGAGAAGAAGGGTTTCAACGACGGGTCCGACTGGCTGGCCCGCCAGTCCGGTATCACACCCGGTGAGGCGAAACGGAAGCTCAAGACCGCCAGGAAGATGGGGGAGAAGACCAAGGATGCCCTCCTCGGCGGAAAGCTGTCACTGGACCAGGCCGAGGAGATCACCAACACCGTCGACGACGTACCTGGCAGCGAGGGTGAGCTGGTCGATCTCGCGTCCGAGACCGATCTGAGCCGGCTCCGCGACGAAGCGCGGGACCGCCGCCTTGCCGCGATCAAACGCGACGAGCTCCACGAACGTCAGCAAAGGGCACGATCATTCCGGTCATGGCGCGACGAGCTTGGCATGGTGTGCTTCAAAGGCGCCCTGCCACCCGAAACCGGTCTCCCGCTGGTGCGGCGAATCGAACTGGAGGCCTACCGCCTACGCAAGGCCGCTAAACGAGACCCCGACGCGGAGGTTGAATCCACTGAGGCTTACGCAGCCGACGCTTTTGTCGACCTGTTCAACCAGTCCGGCGACTCCAAGCGTTCACCCAGCGTCGAACTGTTCCTTGTGTGTGACATTCAGGCCTGGCGGCGCGGCCATGTACATGATGGTGAGCCTTGCCACATCGTCGACGGCGGCCCGATCCCTATCGATGTGGCCAAAGAACTCGCCAAGGACGCCTTCTTCAATGTGGTTCTTCACGACGCGGTCGACATCCTCACCCTGACCCGCTTGGGTCGGCACATTCCTGCGCACCTGCGCGCCGCGCTCGATATCGGTGACCCGCCCGACTTCGACGGCAAGAAATGCGCCGACTGCGGCAAACGCCACCACCTGCAGATGGATCACGTTGATCCGGTCGCCAACAACGGACCGACGAGCTACAAGAATCTCAAGCCCCGCTGCTACACCGACCACCAGGCCAAGACCGACCAAGACCGCAGAGCCGGACTCCTCAAACCTCGGCGGAGGCCGACCGACGCCGGGGACGCCCATCGCCCTAGCGGCCCGGATCCGCCTCCGCCTCCGTAAACAGTCGGGGCCACCCCGTCGTCATGCACCTCTCGGGGCGTCGGGGCTGGCCCGGAGCGGTCACCCATTCGTAATCGTTTGTAACACACTTGCAAGCGCATCCGACATGTTCGCCGTCGATCTGGCTGACGGCACCGGGAGGACCAATGACCGCCAAGAAGATGACTCGAGAAGAAGAGTTCGAGTTCTACGCGAAGCCCGAGAACCAAGAACCTCAGGGACCTCCCCGGCACCGGCGATCGAAGCTGACCGAACTCGTTCCGGTTCGCTTCCCGCCCGAGACCCTCGAGGAGATTCGCCGGCGGGCAGACGAGGACGACCGGTCCGTGTCGAGCTGGGTCCGGCGACCCGTTGAACGCGAGCTCGAAGAGGGCTCACGGTGAGCTTGCACATCAACCGGCGTTCAAGGAGCTACGAGTCCCTACGACTTGACTGAGCAGAACGTCACCAGGTTCTTCCCCGCAGACAAAGTGATCGAGGAGGTGCCGCTTCCGCCGGCTGTCGAGACCTTCCCGTCTTTCTCATAGACGGCACTTCCCGGCTTCAGACCGGTGAGAGTGAGCGCGGTAGGCCCATCGGTCTGGGCGGTGAGCGTCGCGCACCCGAGACCTGCTGCAATCGCGTCGACGGTGATGGTTGCAACGTTCGTAAGAGCGATAGAGGCGTTCTCGCTGGGCGGCGGCAAGGGACCTTCGGTCCACGTCTCGTTCTGCTCCACGTAGCCCGTCGGACCCGGCGCCCCGAGCGAAGTGGTTTGAGAGGCCGTGAGTCTGGGCTCCGGTATCGCGGCGGAGGCGGCGGTGACGGTTGCCATCGCGCCGGGCGCTTTGTTACGAGCTGACAGGCCGCTCACCCAGTAATCCCGGGTGGGGCCGATCTGGCCCGCCGTGCCGGCCGCGTCGATCTCGCCAATGAGGTCG
>DASUWA010000067.1 GCA_036378675.1 Acidimicrobiales bacterium | reverse complement strand
GGCCACGACGTCGCGGTGCTCGACGCGGACGTCTACGGGTTCTCCGTTCCCGGAATGCTCGGAATCGACGCGGCTCCCACCGTCAAGGATCAGAAGATGGAACCCCCTTCCGCGTACGGGGTTCGTTGCATGTCGATGGGCTTTTTCATCGACGACGAGCAGCCGGTCATCTGGCGCGGGCCAATGCTGCACAAAGCCCTCGAGCAGTTTCTCGTCGACGTCGACTGGGGCGACCCGGAGTTTCTTCTTGTCGACATGCCTCCAGGGACCGGCGACGTGGCGCTGTCGATGGCACAGTACCTGCCCACCTCCGAGGTCTACGTCGTCACCACGCCACAAGCCGCGGCAACGCGTGTGGCGCAGCGCAGCGCCTACATGGCGAAGAAGCTCAACTTGCCGATGCGCGGCGTGATCGAGAACATGAGCTGGCTGAGCATGCCGGATGGTTCGAGGCAGTTTCCGTTCGGCGAAGGCGGCGGAGCCAAGATGGCCGGCGAGCTCGGTGTTCCGCTGCTCGGGCAGATCCCGATGGCGGGCGAGCTCAGAGAAGGCGGCGATGAGGGTCGCCCGGTTGCCGCATCCGCCTCACCGTCGGAGGTCAGCCGGGCTTTCGACGAGCTGGCCGCCGCCGTCGTAGCGAGAGGCAAGGCGAGGGTTTTCCGCTCGGAGCTGACCCTCCGCTGAAGACCCGAGAACATGTAGGCGGCCACGGAATATAACGGCAACGTCACATTTTGGGAGGGGTGCCGTCTCTTAGCGACTCCTGTGGCGTAAAACATGTGACGTGCAGGAAGGCACAAGCCAGCCGGCTGGGGGCAGCCAGCAGAGGCAAGGCGTCCCCATAGGGCGGCGCGTCGTGATCGGCATGCTCGGACTCGGCGCGGTGGGCATCGTCGCCGGAAAGCGCATCCAGGACGGATTGAACTCGCTGATCAGCCCTATTCAGCGGGTGGACCCAACCGGTCTGACGGGCCTTCTGCCGGGCGCCTACTTCCGCATATACACGGTCACGGACGGATATCCGAGCGCCGATCCCGTTACCTACCGGCTCACGGTAGACGGACTCGTGGAGAAGCCCTTCCAGATCAGCATCGCCGAGATGCAGGCGATGCCCCCCACCAACTTGGTGCGCGACTTTCAGTGCGTGACCGGCTGGCGGGTTCCTAACGTGCACTGGCAGGGAGTCTCCGTTTCGGCGCTGCTCGACAGGGCCGTACCAAAACCGGACGCAAAAGCGTTGCGCCTCGAGTCTTTCGACGGTGTCTACACCGAGAGCCTGACCCTTGCCGAGGCCTACCGGCCGGACGTGATGGCCGCATATTCGATGCTCGGAGGCCCCGTTTCGCGCGAGCACGGCGGCCCTGTTCGGCTCTATGCGGCTCCGATGTACGGCTACAAGTCGATCAAATGGCTCTCGAGGATCGAAGTTGTCGATCAGGTCGAGCCGGGCTATTGGGAGACGGTTGGGAACTACGACGTCGAGGCGTGGGTGGGACACAGCAATGGCCGTAACGACCCCTCCACCTAAGCGCGTCAGAGCGGCGGCGGGTCGCCTGCTGCGTTTCGATCGCGTCGAGCGATGGGTTCACTGGGTCAACGCGTTGCTGTTCGGCGTTCTCGTCTTCACCGGGGCCTCGCTCTACATCGAGCAACTCGGATCGGTGATCGGTCGCCGGGCACTGGTGGAGGACATCCACGTGTATTGCGGCATAGCTCTGCCCGTACCGCTCGCAGTCGCCGTGGCCGGGCGGTGGGGACGGGCTCTGCGCGAGGACTTGAAACGGTTCAACCGGTGGACCGCCGAAGACCGGCGGTGGTTCGCGATCCTTTTCGGGAGCGGTCCGAACCGCTTCAGAAAGCTCGCAGAGTTGAAGGTCGGCAAGTTCAACCCGGGCCAGAAGCTCAACGCCTCGTTCACCGCCGGCGCGGGCCTCGTGATGCTGGTGACCGGGATCATCATGCGCTGGTACCACCCGTACCCGCTGAGCTGGCGAACCGGTGCCACTTTCGTACACGATTGGCTTGCTGTCGCGGTGGGTCTGGTGATCATCGGGCACATCGGGATGGCCCTTCGCGATCCTGACGCGATGCGCTCCATGTTCAAAGGCGACATCACCCGTCGGTGGGCGTCCAGGCATGCCCCCGCGTGGCTCTCCGGGAACGACCCGCCTGCACCTACCGACATGGAGTAGGCGGTCGGCGCGGGACGCACCCGATTCGGTTCAGCTCACAGTCGGGAAATCGGAGGTGTCCACCTTCGAGAGTGCTTCTTCAACTCGGATGGCTGTGAGGACCGCGAGGGACGCGCGAGCCCACGCGTAGGTTCGCCATTCGAGCGCCGACAGCGTGTCCTGCCGATCGTGAAGCTCCGCCACAATGTCGGTCAGTGCTTCCATCGCAGGATCAGTGTTCACGCTCCGCCTTTCCTTCACGTCCATCACACCTGAGTTTGTCGGAAGGAACCGGACCAGCCATAACTAAACCCCAGCGTCGGTAGCCGATGGTTCCGGTCCTTCTCGCTCTTCTCGCTCAACTCGGTTCGAGAGCTTGCGTCCAGTGCGGTCATAAGGCTCAAGGCCCGGACCGAGGCGGTCCCGCGGACGTGAACCGGGTCCCCGGCGGGTCGACCGCCCAACTCGCCGGCTGGCCCCACGAGTCCTCGAACACCAACTCTGACATGGGCCGCCGCCGCACCGGCCCGTGACGACCTTCGGGCAATCCGAGCGTGATCGTCGCGGCCATAAAGGCCTCGTCGGGTAGGGCGAACAGCTCACGAAGTTCGGATTCCACGGGGAAGTGGAACCCGGTGAGGACACCGCCGAGCCCGACGGCCCGGGCGGCGAGGAGGATGTTCTGGCAGGCCGGGTACACGGATGCTCCCTCGAACGGGCTCGACCCCCGGTATCGGATCAGGCAAGGGAGGATGAGCACGGGCACCGATTCGAAGTGTTCGACGTAGCTCTCCATCGATGCGGCCATCCGGGCCTTCGGTGACCCGGGAAGCGCTCCGGAACCCGAGTCGTAGCGGTCGCGCTCACGTTTCTCCTTCCAGATACGGCGGGCCACGCCGGCGATAAGCCTCTTGGCTTCCGCGGCCTGGGGGCCATCGGTGAGAACGAGGAACCGGTAGGGCTGCCGGTTGGACCCGCTCGGAGCACGCGTGGCGGCGAACAGGACGGTTCGGAGCTGCTCCTTTGTCACCGGCTGGTTCCGGTAACGCCGAACCGCCCTCGTGCTCGTCAACCCTTCGATTAGGCCGACCGTGTCTCGGGGGAGGGCGCCGTCGGGGGAGGGCATGCCCCATTCTGCTCTCGCAGGGCCCATTCTGCTCTCGTAAAACAAGGCCGGCGCGGAAGGTGGGCGGCCATCCGGGAGGAACTTGGGCATTGCGCGTTGAATTCAAACGGGGTGCTGACACTACGGGCGCGCGCGGGCCGGGTAGCCGTGTGCGCCGCGGTCATCGGTGCTCTCGCTCCTTTGGCAGCAGCTCGGGCGGCCACGGTAGTCCAGCACGTGCACGACCAGGCGCGAGCGGATTGCCCTGTGCTTGTGTTGAGTGCCCTGCCGCTCGAGGCGGCGCCGGTACTCGCCGGCGCTCGGGTGAACCCAACTCCGGTGTGGGTCCACGACGGCCGGGGATTCTGGTCGGGCACCGTCGAACGCACGGCGGTGATAATCGCACTCACCGGGATCGGCCTTCAGAACGCCACCAACACGACCGAGGCGGCGTTCGCCCACTTTTCCTGCTTCTCCGCCGTGGCGTTTTCGGGGACTTCCGGCGGTGACTTCATCGGGGACGTCATGGTCCCAGCCAGTTGGACAGAGGATGGGAAGCATTTCGTCAATACGGATGCAGGCGCGCTCAGCGTTTTGAAGCAGGCGCTCATCAGGGACCCGGTCACGCTCGAGCGATCCACACCATCGGGTGATCCGCTATGTCTTTGTGGCCTCCCATCACCACCGAGCGCGACCTTGCCGGTAACCGTCAAACACAAGCCGCAAGTCGAGGTAGGAGGCACCGCGCTTTCGGGCGACGGATTCGGTGGGCGGGTTTTCCCCTGCGTCCCCCAGGCGAGCGATCTCTTCGGGTGCTGGCCGTGCAAGTTCCCCGACACGGCGGCCGCGACCCAGGCGTCGAATCTCGCGTCGACGGTTCCGCCGTTCCTGGAGCCGGCGTTCGTGCTCGGTTATCAGTCGGCATCTGCACCGCCACCGGGGACGTACGTGAGCACCGACATGGAAACCGCCGCCGTGTTCGCCGTCGCCGAGTCACACGGAGTTCCCGTTATCGGCTTCCGGGCAGCCTCCGATGGCGGGGGCGACCCGTTGATGCTTCCCGGCTTTCCTGCTCAGTTCTTCGTGTACCGGCAGTTGGCGGCGGACAACGCCGCGGCGGTCGCGCTTGCCTTCTTGCGGGCGTGGCACTAATCAGCTCACTCATCCCCCGAGCTGCCCCCTAGGCGCCGTATTGGCCTTGTGGCAGACGGTCGTGCGGCCACTTCAGCAGTGACACCGCCTGCGAACACGCGAAACGGTCGGTCATCCCGCTGACGTACGCCACCGCCGAGGTGATCGGGTCGTCACTTTCACGCAGCCCCTCTGGGAGCAGCGCGGAATTCGCGAGGTAGTGGTCCACCAGCGCCCTCAGCATTTTGATGACAGCGTCCGCTTGTGCGGCCGATTCCGGTCGCAGGTAGATCCGTTCGTGGTTGAACCTTCTCAATTCGGCCAACGCCTCGGCGAGCGGAGCTGACAGGCCGACCAACCCGGTCCCGCAGACGGTGGTGATCACGTCGGTGATGAACGCGCGCAGCTGCTCCGATCGCCGCACCCCGCAGGTCTCGACCACCACGCCCGGCAGTTCTCCGGCGGCAACCACGCCGGCGTGCACAGCGTCCTCGAGGTCATGAGCGCAGTAGGCGATCCTATCGGCGAGCCCGACGACCTGTCCTTCAGGCGTCGAGGGGGATGGGCGCGACCACGAATGGTTTCGAATGCCGTCGAGTGTCTCGACGCAAAGGTTCAGTCCCGACGCTGTCACGTCGGCACCCCACACCGCGTGATCGAACCCTGGGACGAAGACCTCCATCGCGTCCTCCGAAGCGTGCCCTCCAGGTCCGTGGCCGCAGTCGTGTCCCAGTGCTATCGCCTCAACGAGCGCGACGTTGAGCCTGCACGCTCTCGCTATGGCCGTTGCGACCTGCGCGACTTCGAGCGCATGCGTCAGACGTGTGCGCTGATGATCGGCAGGAAAGATGAACACCTGTGTCTTGCCGGCGAGACGCCGGAAAGCCGTGGAATGGAGAATCCGGTCCCGGTCCCGCTCGAAACACGTCCGGAACTCGTCAGGTTCCTCCTCGATCTGCCGTCTGCCTGACCCCACCGCCCGGGTGGCACCGGCTGCAAGCTCGGTGTCCTCCGCTTCCTCTCTGGCTGTCCGCCCGAACTGCGACCCCGACACCCGCAGACAATCGTCACCGACGTGTGCTTGGCGGATCTCCCGGCCGCCCTCCGGCGCCCCGACCACCTGCACCCCGGCCATCGTGGAGGCCCACTGCTCCGCCCTGGCGGAGCGGGTCGTGCTGGTACCGGTCACGCCAGAACGCTACAAGCCGGGTGAGACGCTCTCCGACCTACGATGGGGCCCAACGACAATTTTCCCAACGAAAGTTTCAAGGAGACGAAGTGGACGTCCGAATCGGTGTCACCCAAACGCCCAAGGAGATCGAGGTCGAGCTGCCCGAGGGGTCCGACGCCGACAGCATCGCCGCCCATATCGACAAGGCCCTTGCCTCCGACTCGGGCATCTTGTGGCTGACCGACCGTCGCGGGCGTCGTGTCGGTATACCCGCGGCGAAGGTCGCTTACGTGGAGCTGGACACGGCGAGCGACGAGCGCAGGGTCGGTTTCGGCTCCGCGCTGCGATGATTGAGAGCGATCCCGCTTGGTTGACCTGCTTGAACGCAAGCTGATCTTCGTCACTGGGAAGGGTGGGGTTGGCAAGAGTGCCATCTCCGCCTCGCTGGCGTGGCTGGGAGCGAGTCGGGGAAAGAAGACCCTCGTTTGCGAAGTAGACGCCAAAGGGAATCTTGCCGACTTCTTCGAGACAGACCCGATCCACTTCCAAGAACGCGAGATAGCGCCTCGCCTGTGGGCCATGTCGATGGACACTGAGGCTTCCCTGAAGCAGTACCTCTCCTTGCAGCTTCGGATACCCCTGGTAGCGCGGATAGGTCCGCTTGCCTCGATGTTCGACTTCGTCGCCTCCGCTGCACCGGGCGTGAGAGAGATCGTCACGGTGGGAAAGCTGTGCTGGGAGGTCAAGGAGAGGCATTACGACCTTGTCGTCGTCGACTCCTCGGCGACCGGTCACATCGTCAGCCAGCTTTCGGCGCCCCAGGCGATCAACCAGCTCGTGCAGGTCGGACTGGTTCGCCAGCAGACCGGTTGGATGCTCGACATCCTCGAGGACCCGGCCACAACGGGCGTGGCGGTCGTTGCCACCCCGGAGGAGATGCCGGTAAGCGAAACCATCGAGTTGACGGACCGTCTGCGTGCGGAGACCAAGGTCGATCTCGCCGCGGTCGTGGTGAACCGGGTCCTCCCGGAGCTGTTCGGACGCGGCGAGGAGGAGGTGTTCGATCGGCTCGACTGCCCCGAGGGCCGGGAGCGGCTCGACGAAGTGTTGGGGGGCCCTAGCGGGGTGCTGCTCGACGCAGCCCGGCTGGCCGTTTCATTGCGCCGCGCGCGGACAGAGCATCTCGAACGACTGCGGGAGGCGATCGACCCTGCGATCCCGATGCTTTACGTCCCGTACCTGTTCTTCCGTTCCCACGGACTTCGCGCGACCCACCAGATGGCCGACGCCCTGTCTGCAGAGCTCGGTTACTGATGTCGCAGGTTGACGCCGCCAAGCGGCCCCAGACGACCATCGGGGGTCTGCTCGCATCGAAGGAGATCGCCATCGCGTGCGGTTCGGGAGGCGTTGGCAAGACGACGACCGCCGCGGCGCTTGCGGCGATGGCAGCCGTTCACCACGGCGGAAAGGTCTTGGTGCTGACCGTCGACCCGGCCCGTAGGCTCGCCAACGCCCTCGGCCTGGAAGGGTTCGGCAATGTCGAAACCCGCATAGAACCGGACGCTTTCAAGAGTGCCGGCGTGAGGCCCCGCGGGGAGCTTTGGGCGGCGATGCTCGACACCAAGCAGAGCTGGGACGACCTGGTCCGCAGGCACGCGCCTGACCGGCAGACCGCGCAGAGGATCCTGTCCAACCCGCTCTATCAGAACATCTCCGGCAAGTTTGTGCAGAGCCACGACTACATCGCGATGGAGCGGCTCTATGAGATTCACCTGGAGGGCAACTTCGATCTGATTGTTGTCGACACCCCGCCCACGCGGAACGCCATCGACTTCATCGAGGCCCCACAACGAATGGCGGAGTTCTTCTCGTCACGTCTGCTCAGGTTGTTGATCGCGCCCTACAGGTCGCGAATGGTGAACCTGGCGACCAGACCGTTCTACCAGGTCGCCGATCGGGTGCTCGGTTCACAGTTCTTGGAAGACATCGCAGAGTTCTTCATCCTGTTCCAAACGATGTACAGCGGGTTCGTGGAACGAGCTCGCGCGGTCGAACGGGTATTGCACGATAGCCGGACGACGTTCGTCGTCGTCAGTACCCTCGAGGCTGCCCCGGTTCGTGAGGCGGAGTTCTTCATCAGGGTGCTGTCCTCCAAGCGGTTCCACCTCGGCGGCCTGGTGCTCAACAAGGTCCTGCCGCACTACCTGCTCGACGAGGGCGCCGAGCGGCGTGCCAGCCGTCTGTACGACGATGCCCCGGAGTTCGCTGCAACCGAGGGTTTCGCGGATGCCCTTGGTGCCGACCGGCAGCAGCTTGCGCGGGTTCTCTACGAAGTGGGGGAGAACTTCAGGAATTTCAATATCGTGGCCCGACGCGAGGCGGCTCAGCGCAAGGAGCTCGCCGTTCGTCCCGATGTGGTCGCGACCGCGCCGGAGTTCGACGCCGACATCCACGACCTCCCCGGCTTGCTCCGGCTGGGCGAGCGGATCTGGACCTAGTAACGGCCAGGAGAAAGACGAGTCGTGGCGACACTTGCCGAGCTGGTTGAGGAGTACACCGAGCTGGAAGGTCCAGTGGTAGGGCACCTTCACCGGCTCGTCGCGGGCTGGGGGGTGCTCTCCGACCTCTCCTTCTCCGACCTTCTTCTGTTTGTGCCGGTGACCAAAGGCGCTCCGGACAGGTTCGTGGTCCTCGGCCAAATCCGACCGACTACCAATCAGACGCTGCATATCGACGATCTCGTGGGCACGCTGATGACCGCATCGGAGCGTCCCGTGCTGCCGAGAGCCTGGGCGATCGGCAGCGTCGTCGAGGGAGAGGTGGCGATACCGCGCCGGAGCGAGTTCGCCCGCCTGGTGTGTATCCCCGTCCGTTGGCAGGGCGACCTCGTCGCGATCATGACTCGAGAGTCGGCGATGTCGGTCGGTCGGCGCCCCGGTGTGCTCGAGCGGGTCTACATGGAGGTTTTCGACCGTCTGGCGCGCATG
>DASUWA010000066.1 GCA_036378675.1 Acidimicrobiales bacterium | reverse complement strand
ATGGCTGTCAGTGTGACAACCACCATCAGCAGAGCACCCACCGCTGACATCAACTTCTTCGTTCGATGAGGACGCGCTTTACCCACCTATCTGCTCCCTCCAGCGCCGCCGCTGAGCCGCGGTGAGGTTACTCGATATGAGATCCTTGCGGGTGCGGGTCATCCCTCTCAGATCGAGGCTCGCCATGGGAGCGCCTCCAAGGCCGCAAGGCACGAATCCTCCCACCGACCTCACGGAAATGGCCAACCCCAGATCGGCTCACTTGGAGCGAAAGATAGGTGACACCACCGAGGGGAATCGGCAGCCAGAAGTTAATGAGTCGGTAACCAACGACGCCTAGAGTCGCCACTCCCCTCGGCGTCTGAAAGCCGACCAATAGAGAGGTCAGCGTGGCCTCGACGACGCCAAGGCCACCGGGAGTTATAGGTATGACGGCGAGGACGTTGGCTAGCCCATATGCCACAAGCAGCCCGTCTGGATTAACCCAATGCCCGAAGGCTCCCACAAAGACTCCGAGTGACGCCGCATCAAGGAGCCAGTTGGCCGCCGCCCAAACAATCGCGAGGACCAAATCCCTTCGATCAGCGCTGAGACGCTGGAGCTGTGCAGCTATGTCCTCGAAGGTCTTGCGCAGCGCCGAGCCGTCGACGAATGGAAGCCGGGAACCTGCCCTCTCGAGTGCGGTTCCTACACGATCGCCGCCGCGAGTGAAGAAGAAAAGCAGGAAACCCGAAGTGACAAATAGAAGTACCCCGACGATCGCCGCAAGGAGGTATACGGCTGAAACCCCCCAAACCGGGATTGACACGATCAGCGCGATCCACAGGATCACGTTGAGAACGATGGCCGACCCGATGCCCTGTGCTGCTAGGGCAAACCCGACGTCACGACCGGAGGCCCCCGCCTGGGTCATGAGCCGGTACCCGAGCGCAGTTCCGGTGGCCGTTCCTCCCGGGGTGCTGTGGCTCACCGAGAGGGTCGTCATCTGGATCCTCGCAAGCGTGGAAAAGCCGATCCGATCGTCAGGCGGAAGGACCGTCCTGGTCAGCTGGGTGTAACACAGCCAAGCTCCCACCTCGAGGCCTAAGCCGGCCAGAAGCAGGAGAGGATTCACCTCCGTCAGCAGATGGAGCAGCTTCTTTGGTCCGGCTAACTGCGGCACCACGAGGTACTCGATCAGCAGCGCCAGGATCAACAAGCGGCCGATGTGCCAGACCGGCGAAGGAAGCAAACGTCTCAGTCGACGGCGACGGTGACCAGCAGGCCCGTCCGAGACATCGTCGTGTCTGGAGGAATCGCCGGCGGACGGGTCAGGCACCGAGGAGTCGTCGGCGCTGAACCCGGTCGTCACAGACACAGTCGTACGGTTGATCGAGGCCAACCCCTGGGAGGCGGCGGAAGCACGCGTGGGACTTTGTCTGCCATGAACAACTCCAGGGCCATACTCCCACAGAGCCCAATGATTGCGGCGTACCGCTCGCCGATCCGATGCGGTTGGGTCAGGGTGCCAGAAGCTGCTCCCGTAGCGATCTAAATGCCGCCCCCCGATGGGAGATCCGATTCTTCTCCTCAGGCGCCATCTCCGCATATGTCCGGCCATCCCCATCCAGCGGAACGAATACCGAGTCGTATCCGAAACCCCGTGCGCCGTGGCGCTGCCTGGCGATGTGTCCCGGAACGACCCCTTCTGCGACCGCTTCCCGACCGCCGGGGTAAACGGCGATGGCAACTGTGCGGAACCGAGCCAGCCGAGGCTCTGGGACAGACGCGAGCTCACCCAGGAGCTTGGTGACGTTGTCCTGGTACGAAGCACCCTCACCTGCGTAACGAGCCGACCTCACACCGGGCTCCCCGCCAAGCGCATCCACCTCCAGTCCCGTATCGTCCGCCAGTGCCGGCTTGCGAGTCGCCCGAACGACGGTTTGCGCCTTGAGCCTGGCGTTCTCGAGGAGAGTGCTGCCTGTTTCGTCAACCTCGGGGAGATCGGCGGGACGGAGCGTCAAGCTAATGCCATCAGCGAGGATCTCCGCGATCTCCCTGGCCTTGTCAGGGTTAGCGGTCGCGAGGACGAACTCCGTCAAGGGAGCGGTGAAGGCGGTACGGACAGGACCTTTTCTTGGGCCTCGAGGAGCGAAGCGATGCCATGCTCAGCGAGCGACAAGAGGTCCTCAAGTTCACCCTTAGTAAACGGCTGGCCTTCCGCTGTTCCCTGCACCTCCACGAACCTTCCAGACGACGTCATCACCACGTTCATGTCGACCTCTGCCCTGCTGTCTTCGTCATAGGCCAGATCGAGCATCGGAAGGGCGTCGACGACACCGACGGACACAGCTCCGCATGCCTCGCGAACCGGATGTGAGCGCACCCGTCCCGAGGCCTGTAACCGCGAGAAGGCGTCGTGCAGGGCGACATATGCGCCACAAATGCTCGCGGTTCGGGTCCCGCCATCGGCCTGGAGGACGTCGCAGTCGACGGTGACTTGAACTTCACCCATGGCGTTGAGGTCTGTGACCGCGCGCAGAGACCGACCGATCAGACGTTGAATCTCTTGAGTCCTACCAGATTGCCGACCGCGAGCCGCTTCCCGATCAACCCGTTCCGGCGAGGAGCCGGGAAGCATCGAGTACTCAGCTGTCACCCATCCCCGACCGGTATTCTTCATCCAGCGAGGAACTTCGTCGGCGACGGATGCCGTGCATAGGACGACTGTCCGTCCCATCCTGATGAGCACCGAGCCGGCAGAGAAAATGGTGTAGTCCCTCACGAACTCGACCGGTCGAAGATCGTCCGGCTCTCTCCCATCACTCCGCATGTTCACACCTCATAGGTGACTCCGATCGTCGCGACTTCGACAGGTCGGCCAAATGACCTTTCCGCCTCCAAGCGAGCCGCATGGCGATCGATCCCGGGACTCAAGTGGGTTATAACCAGGCGCTCCACATTGGCTTCCGAAGCTGTTGCCCCTGCCTGGCGAGCGCTGAGATGCTGCACAGTTCCTTCCTTGTCACAAAGGAAGGAAGCCTCGCAGAGCGCGAGGTTCAGTCCTTCTCCAAGCGACTGGAAACTCCACTTCGCGCCGGTGTCTGCCGAGTAGCCGAGGCTTCGCCCCCCACAATCGACCCGGGTGGCGAACGTTGGAACCGAGTGGTCTGTGCGGGAAAATGACAACTTCAGGTCGCCGACTTTAGCAACGCCACCTTCATCGATGGTTCGCCAGGAGAAGATGTCAGCGGCGACACCAACGTTCATTAGATCTCGGAGCCCGTGTGGTGCGAAAACGGGTCGGCCTTCTATCGCCAGAAACCATTTGTAGGCGATCGCCAGTCCCTCTAGGTCGGTCCAGTGATCGGGGTGCTGATGTGTCAGCACAATCGCGTCGATGTCCTCGAGCTTGATATGGCGTTGGAGATTCGACATAGTTCCCGATCCGGCATCGAGCCAGAGGTTTGTCCGGCACGCGCGGACCAGGTATCCGCTGCACGCTCCAGCAGGACCGGGAAACGAACCGTCGCAGCCGAGAACCGTAACCGTTAGTGATTCGGATCCCACGATTCAACCTTGTCGATTTCAGGGCCCATCAATCGCTGCCCCAGCGCGCGGAATATCTGAACGTCTCCAGACGAGATCCAGGTGTGCGTACCTGGCGATCGCGAACTGGTCGCTAGCCCTTGATCGTCGAGGAAGGAACGCAGTTCGAACGCGGTCTCATCCGCGGAACTAACTAGAACGACCTCCCGTCCCACGACGTCACTGATCGTCCGTGCGAGGAAGGGATAATGGGTGCACCCGAGCAGAAGCGCATCGACCTTCGCGTCCCGAATGGGAGCCAGCAGGCGTTCCGCGAGCACGTAGACCTGATCAGAATTTGTGTCACCGCGTTCGACGAACTCGACGAAGCCCGGACAAGCTGAACACGTCAGTTGCGCGGATCCCTCCGGATCCAGTTCACGAAGCGCCTTCTGATAAGCCCCAGAGGAGATAGTCCCCACCGTGCCAATCACTCCGATCCTCCGCGACACAGTTGCCTGAAGAGTCGCCCGCAGACCTGGCTCGACCACCGTGAGGACCGGAAGCGCAAACTCGGATCTAACCTCGTCTAGTCCAGCAGCCGCCGCCGTGTTGCATGCCGCAACGATGAGTTTGACGTCGTGATCTTCGACGAGCTTTCTACAGATCTGGGCGGAGAACTGGCGCACCTCTTCGAGAGCCCTTGGGCCGTACGGATACCGAGCGGTGTCGCCGATATAGACGAGGTCTTCGGCGGGCAATAAGTCGATTACGGCTCTTGCGACAGTGAGTCCGCCAAAGCCGCTGTCGAACACGCCAATTGGCCGGTCATCCATGCCAGCGAGAGCCTACCGGTGGAGATCAGCAGCCAGGACGATCAGAAGTAGATGACCCGCTTCGCCCTCTCGGTGACTTCGTCAAGGTCACCGGTCCAAGCCCCAGTCGAGAGATACTTCCAACCCCCGTCACAGACGATTGTGACGATTACTCCTTCGTCGATCTCCTGAGCACACTTGACTGCTGCGGCCATGATCGCTCCGGAAGAAATCCCGGCGAATATGCCAACCTCAGCCAGCTTCCGAGTCCACTCAACACTCTCCCGCGGGCCGACCACCTTGCTCCGGTCTAAGAGAGCGAAGCCGTCATTGTCAGTGAAGACCGGTGGGATGAAGCCTTCGTCGAGGTTCTTCAGTCCGTCGACCAATTCCCCGGCTGGCGGCTGAACCGCCCAGACCTGGATCTCGGGATTTTGCTCCTTCAAGAAGCGGCCAACGCCCATGAGCGTTCCAGCCGTGCCCAAGCCGGCGATGAAGTGGGTTACCTCGGGACAGTCTCGCCAAATCTCAGGACCGGTGCTCTCGTAGTGGGTCTTGGGATTTGCGGGGTTGGCGTACTGGTAAGGGAACCACCAGTCAGGGTGCTCGGCCGCCAGTTGCTGTGCCCGCCGCATCGCGCCGTTGGACCCTTCTGAACCTGGCGAATCGATGATTTCCGCTCCCCAGGCCTCCAGAAGCTGTCTGCGCTCCACAGAGACGTTCTCGGGCAGGACGATCTTGAGCGGATACCCCTTGACCTTGGCGATCATGGCCAGTGCGATGCCGGTGTTGCCTGAGGACGACTCGATTATCTGTTGGCCAGGCCTGAGGCTCCCATCCTTCTCAGCTTCCTCGACCATCGCCTTAGCAGCCCGGTCCTTTACCGATCCGCCGGGGTTCGACCCCTCCAGTTTGGCGACGATCGCCACCCTGGGGTTCGGGCTGAGGGCGCTGATGTCGACCATCGGGGTGTTGCCGATCAGGTCGAGGATGCTCTCGTAGCGGGCCATCACGAGCCTCCTGCTACCGCCGGCATCAGGGTCAACGTGTCTGACTCGCCCACCTTGGCGTCGAGCTTTCCCAGGTATCGGATGTCGTCGTCGTTGAGGAAGACGTTGAGGTGGCGGTGAAGGTCTCCGGTCTCGGTCAGCAGTTGATCCCGGAGTCCGGGGTGCTGACGGACCAGGTCCTCGAAGATCTCTCCGACAGTCGCACCTTCGGCCGTCACCGTCGCCTGACCGCCGGCTGCAGGGCGGAGGACGGTCGGAAGTCGAACATCAACGGACACGAGTGCTCTCCAGACTGTCTCTTGGATCAGAGGGTACGACCGGGAAAGTCGACCTCTTTCGTCACCATTGTAGAACGACGGGCTCCTCTGTGATCTTCCCGTCCACGATCAGCCAGCTCCGGACGCTCGGCTGGGCATCTCGCAGCGACACCAGCACGTAGTGCCACCCTGGATCGGGGGCCTGTCGAATGTCGGTTGGCGACGGCTTCGCATCGGTGTGGGTGTGGGAGTGGTATACCCCGATCAGCTGCTGAGTGGATTCCTCCGCCTGGCGATCCGCCTCCAGAAGCGCCCGCGGCTCGACCTCGTAAAGGCGCGCCGAGGCCGACACATTCTCGGCCGGAAAAAGACCCCGGACCTCTGCCTGGCCCCCCTCCACCGGCATTCCCGATAAGAGGCCGCACGCCTCGAGCGGATGCGAATCCAGGCAGTGGGCAACCATGGCCTCGAGGATCGCCGAGCTGAGCAGGAGCACTGCCCTGACGGTACCGTGATCCAGCCATGCCCTCGTCGAAGAAGCCCAGCCGAATCGAAGGTTCGCGCCCGGTAGCGCAGAACCGGCGGGCCCGTCACGACTACGACATCCTCGACACCTACGAAGCCGGGATCGTCCTCGCCGGCAGCGAGGTCAAGTCGCTTCGAGAGGGCAAGGCGCAGTTGAGAGACAGTTACGCCCGAGTCCAAGACGGCGAGGTATGGCTCTACGGCGTCCATGTTCCGCCCTACGCGTTCGCCTCCGGATTCGGCGCGACCGACCCCGACCGCCGGCGGAAGCTGCTTCTCCACCGTCGAGAGATCGGCGAGCTCTTCAAGCGGACAAGCCAGGAGGCGCTCACCCTCGTCCCGCTTTCGATCTACTTCAAGGACGGCCGAGCCAAAGTCGACCTCGCGCTCGCCCGCGGCCGCAAGCGTTATGACAAACGTCATGCCATAGCCGAGCGGGACGCCAACCGCGAAGCCGAGCGCGCTAGCGCGGCCCGTCGCCGTAGCCTTGATTCATGAACGACAGCATCCGCCTCGGCCGCATAGGCGGGATCCGGGTGGGCCTCAACTGGACCCTGCTCGTGATGGTGGCGTTGGTCGCCGGTGGGTTGGCTGATAACCGATTCGTCCACGAGGCGCCGGGCTATAGCACGACCTCTTACGTCTTGGCCGGGGCGTTGACAGCCATCGGATTGCTGCTCGGGGTGCTGGCCCACGAGTTCGGGCACGCGATCGTCGCTCGGCGCGTCGGGCTTTCGGTCGATGGGATCACCCTTAGCTGGATGGGTGGGGTCACCAGAATCGAGGGCGATGCTCCCCGTCCGCGCTCAGAGCTCCTGATCTCCGGGATCGGACCGCTTATCTCTCTTCTCTTCGGAGCATGCCTGTGGGGATTGCGCCTCCTTGCAGAATCTGCTTCCGCCGGCTCACTCGTGGTGTCCGCCCTTGGGTGGCTCGCCGGAATCAACGTCGTGCTGGCAGTATTCAACCTCTTGCCCGCTGCCCCGCTTGACGGCGGTCGGGTTCTACATTCGATGGTCTGGGCGGCGACCCGCGATCGCTGGAAAGCAACCAGAGTGGCTTCGACGGCGGGGATGGTTCTGGGCGGCCTCTTAGCGGCGGCGGGGTTCTTGTTAACCGCTCGCTCGGTCGATCCGATCAACGGTTTCTTCATTGCAATCATCGGGTGGTGGTTACTCGGGTCGGCGCGGGCCGAGCGAACAGTCGCAGCGGTCCACCAGGCTCTCGACGGAGTCCGAGTCCGGGACGTCATGAGGCCGGTCGGTGCGGCACCCGGATGGATTACCGTCCGCAGCTTCGCGGACACCTACCTGGCCGGTCGCCCAGGATGGGTCTGGATGCTCGAGGAGTGGGGAGGCGGGTACGGCGGGCTCATCCTGGGCGACGCGACCGCATCTGTTCCACTGCCCCAATGGGACTTCGCCCGACCGATTGACTTCGCAGTTCCGATCTCGGCTTCTGCGGGAGCCGCTCCGGAGGAATCTGCCCTCGACGTTCTCTCCCGCACCCGGGGCAAGCAGATGATCCTCATAATCGACCAAGGCCGAACGATCGGAGCCGTCCTTCCGTCGGACATCGAGGCGCTCGTAAACTTCGGCGGTCGACGCCCGGTACAATCGAACAGTTGGTCCTTGACAAGGGGGTGACTGGCTTCGACTTCGGTCGTCGATTCGGGAGAAGCGAGCCGTGGTCTCCGGAACCACGCTAAAGAGCCGGAACCTATAAACAAACGCCGAGCCTCAGCTCGCACTGGCTGCCTAATAAGCAGCCCGTCTGTCCGGCCCCAGCCCTACGGGTCGGGTACAGGCGTCATTCTGTAGGGCTCACTCTGTAGCTTCGTCGGCGAGCTATCGAGGACATCTAGCCGACTGAGGTTTCCCGCCGGTGCCGGTGGCGAGCGGGAGACGCGAGAATCTGTCACTGGCTGCGCTCGGAGAAGGCCCGATGAGTCATCGAAGGACGCGGGTTCGATTCCCGCCACCTCCAAGAGGGGATGATCATGAAAGATCGCCAGGTGTGTTCATGAAATCCCGTCTTGCAGGTGGCGAGGATCCCATTTGGGTCCGCCGCCACCCCTAGGACCAACAAAAACGCCGGCCTAAAGGCCGGCGTTTGTCTTGTCTTCTCTTGATTCGCGTCCCCATCGGAGTCCAGGCGCGTCGAAGCCGGCCGCCATCTGGCAGCCGGCCTGCTCTTGTCTCACCCCCTTAGCCCGGTGGGCCCTGCACCTCCTCGATGACGTCGGCCCAGGTTCCCGTCCGCCGCTTGGCCCTGGTCTGCTTCGGCTTCTCCGTCGGTCGGCCTTGTTCGTCGAGGTGGTGTTTGGCTCGGAAGCTGCGGATGCGGTCGAGGTTGTAGGCAGCCAGGGTGAAGCCGAGCATGACGGTCATCTTGGTGGCGCCCATGACTCGCATGAACCCTCGGCCGATATCGGCGAATACGCCCTTGAGGGCGGCGTTGACCGACTCGGCTATCTGCCGGCGGCCCATCGAGATGCGCCAGGCAGTGGTGCCGTAGGTGATGCGCTGCCACCAGGCCATCTCGACCGCCTGGGCGGTGAGAATGCCGTCACAGCACTTGTCGCACCCCTCGGCGATCGGTACCAGTGGTATGTCCTTGGATCGGCGCATGGTGTGAGGGAAGTTCCGGGCGCGTAGGAAGCCGGAGCAGAACGGGCACCGCCACCGGGTAGCCCCGTCTCGGTCGGGCGGGCTGTGACGCATCATTCGCCACCGCGCTCGCAGATTGAACTTGTCCTCGTACTGAAGCTTCTCCGCTTCGCTCGCCCCTCGGGGAGGCGACGGCAGGTCGCGCAGCTCGTCAGGCAGAAGGCTGGAGAACAGCTGCCCGTCGATTAGCAGAGCGTCGCCGGAGAAAGGGCGGATGCCGCGCTGGTGCGTCACCGGCTGGAAGGTCTGGTGGATGCCGGCCTGGGCGAGCTTGTGGTGCACCGTGCCCGGCTTGCAGAGGCTGTAGCCGGGGTCCCAAACCACGTCGTCGATCGGCTCGCCCGCCGCCTTGGCCGCGATCAGATCATCGACAATCGCCTTGCCGCGATGGGTGCCGGCCGGCACCAGAGAGAAACAGGTGACAACGCCTGGGACCTCGTCGGAGAGGGAGACCTTGTCGATGCCGTTCGTCCACTTGGTGTATCGGGCCTGCACGGCCAGGTGCAGCTCGTAGCCGACATAGGGACCGGCGGCGCGGCTGTTGGTGGCGGAGCGGTGCCCGGCCCTGGCGTCGCTGTCGACGGTGTACTGCTTCCGTCCGTCGGCGCCGATCCCGAGCACCATTGCTTTGCGGGTGGGCTTCTTCGGCTTCGGCACAGCCCCGTCATCCATGAGTTGGGTATCAGCCGCCTCGCCGTCGAGATCGACGGTAACAGCGTCACCGTGGAGAGCGCCCCACGTCTCGACATCGGTGCCGTCGACCGCCACCGACTTCGAGGTGCGGAACTCCTTTGGAACAGCCGCGACGGCAAGCCGGTTGGCCAACCACTTGGCGTCGAGCCTCACGCCGTCTACGAAATGGCCCTCGTCGAGGACGTCGCACAGCCGGTTGAATAGTCGGTCCACTCGGTTGTAGGTCTGCTCGGGGTCGTGACGGAGGACGCCCAGCTCGGCGCGCTGGTCGTCGGTCAGCGCGTTGATGATCCGGGCCACCTCGACCAGATGGGCCCGGTGGTGGCGGGCCAGAGCGTTGAGTTGGCAGGCCACCAGCAGGCCGCGGACACTGATCGTGCGATGCCGGCCGACCTCGGCGTCCAGCAGCTCGTTCAGGACTGGGACGACGCCCGATTGGTCGACGACCCGGCAGGCGATCTGCAGGTCTGTGTTGGCCGTGGCTCGCCCGCCGTTGGCGTCGATGGGAGCTCGCCGGCTCATCGAAGGCCCCGCAACATCGTCGCCGCCTTCGCCTCGTCCAAGGCCGGCACGTTCGCGAGGAGATCAGACAACACTGTGACCCCCTGCAGGCCGGCCGCACGGGCCAACTCCGGCAGACGGGTACCCAAAGCCAGATGCGTTACCAACCATGTCGAGCGAAGCCTCGGTGCCGAGAACCGCGGATGCCCGTTCGGTACGACCAGCGACGCGGCCAACGCCCCGGCCCGGTTCTTCGACGACGAGTAACCCCCGACCAAGAAGCCGCCATCGGCGGTCGCCGCCAGATCGAGAATTTCCCCCTCCCAGGTGGCCAGCACCGGAACGCGTCTGGCGGACGGCGCGCCGACCGACACCAACACGGCGTCACCGGCCCGAAGAACATGAGCGGCCGTGACCCGGGCCACCCATCGACCATCCAGGCCGGCGCCGGCGCCAAGAGCCAGCAGAGCTCGAGCCGCCCGCACCCGGCCTGCCGTGGGCTGCACGAGGGCATCCGCCCGCAGCATCTTCAACCCGTCAGCGGTGTACGGCAGCGCCACTTGACGACGAGCCGCCGCGGCCGGTCGAGGCTGCCACGGAGCCCGCCGAGTCAGCCTCGGACCAATCCGCCGCAGTACACCCCTGTACGTCGCCCTCGAAGGGTTACCGGCCAAGCCGACTGCGATGAATCGCTCCACCGTGTCCGGATCGAGCACGACCTCTATGTCCAGGGGCAGACCCTCGCCCACTGCCCAGGAGGAGATTCGCGCCAACTCCCTCAGCGCCCTCCACGCCGCTGCGCTATCGGAGTCCCAACCGAGGCGCTGGACGCAATCCCAAACGAAGCCGCGGACATCGTCCCACCTGGCCGGATCGATCTCCAAAGGCTGGTACGAGGCCAGCCAATCGATGGCGTCCCGCGAATGTCGCGGGACGCTCGTAGCCTTGTCCATGTCGAGACCTCCCTAAAGGTCTTGGCCAGGCCCCGGGGAGCACCAACTTCGCCGGGGCCACCTATTTCCTACTGCAGTAACCTTATCAGGGGTCTGTGACAATCACTCCACTGCTGTAGGATTTTTTCTTGGTGCGAGTTGAGACCGACGACCTAATCGACGCAAACGACGTCGCCGCCCTCCTCGGGCTGTCGCATCGGAATACCGTCAGTCAGTACCTCTTGAAATACAGCGACATGCCTCGCCCTGTCATCGACCTTGGTCCCAAACGGTCCCGGCTCTGGCTTCGACCCGAAGTTGAAGCATGGTTAGCTCGCCGCGGACCTGTACGCCGAGGTCGACCCGCGAAGAGTTCCAACTCCAGTCTCGAGAACTTTCACCCCCCTCTGGGGGGGGTGGAAGTTGCCCGGGGGGGCCGAGAGCCAAGTGCAAACGATGCAAAGCGCGCCGCTCCGTCACGAAGAACACATACCTAGTAGCCACCGCTCAGTTTTAGATGTCAGCCGGCCTAGATCCCGCCACCTTCGGTGGCGCTCCGCACCGCCGCCTGGAGGCGGCGGCTTGGCCCAGAGCAAGTTTGAACGGCCCGTGACGGCTACTAGGCATGTCAAGTTCCGCGTCGAAGTTCCGGCCGCACGCACCGCACCAAGTACATGACCAAAGTCCAAGATCCGACCCGATCGGCCGCGTTCCATGACGTCGGCGTTCGGTGTCGTGCATACTCGCTCTGTCGCGCCCCTGATCGGCAACTCGGGGATGCTTCGCGTCTCCTCGCCAGGCGGGATATGGGGGCTCCCAAGCCCCCGCCTAGGCACGCTTGGAAGTTAGAGAACCTTCCCCGCAGCTTGCCCATGCCGGTGGGCAAGGCCACTGGTGGAGCACTCGTCGAGTTCTCGCGTGACAGTGCGATCCTATAGTTTGCTCCCAGCTGCACTATCGCTCGGATCTCAAATATCCGAGGCGTCGAACGACAGATCGGACGAAAGAGGCACAACGTGAGGGCAGCTTTCCTCGATCGAGGCAGGCAATAGAGGGACAGTGCAAGAAGGGGCCGTCTTCTTAGATCGGGCTGAGGAGAGGAAGGCGATGGACCGGCTTGCGGAGTCGGCGCGCGAGCACCGCAGTGGGGCTCTCGTGTTTTACGGTGACGCCGGCATGGGCAAGACGGCTTTGCTCGACTACGCCGCTTCGGTATCAGGACTGCGTGTGGAGCGTATTGCTGGAATCGAATCCGAGCAGGAGTTTGGGTTCGCAGCTCTGCACCGACTTTTGCTGCCATTCCTCGATGGTCTTGGACAGATTCCTGTGATCCAGCAGACGGCTCTCCAGGCCGCGCTTGGGCTTCGGCGGCAACAACCGGCAGATCGTTTCATGGTGGGTCTTGCGACTCTCAGTCTCCTTGCCGTCGAGAGCGCGACCAAGCCTCTGACGTGTCTGGTCGATGACGCCCAATGGATTGACGCAGAGTCTTTGGTGACTCTTGCTTTCGTCGGGAGACGACTCCGAGCCGAGGGTATCGTTCTGCTCTTTGCCATTCGTAGCCTCTTCGATGTCCCTTCCGACCTAGCGGGCCTTCCCGCAATGCAGGTCGCCGGGCTTCCGACAGACGCAGCGGGCGAGCTGTTAGGCCGGGCCGCGGGGCGTGAACTTGGCCCCGACCTAACCGCGCTCATCGTCAATGAGATGGACGGATGTCCGCTTGCGCTTTGGGAGTTCGGCAAAGAGTTCGCTGACACCTATGTAGCCGACCGGCGGGCACCCATCGAGCCACTCACGATCCGCCACCGGCTCGAGGATCACTTCTTCCAACAGCTAGCTCAGCTTTCATCAGACGCTCAGCTTCTGCTCCTAATTGCTGCGGCCGACACCTCGCGAGACCGTGCCCTCGTCTGGAACGTCGCACGGGAACTTGGATGTGACGTCGACGCCCAGCATGAGGCGGAACGTCACCGGCTCTTGCTGCCAGGTCCCGAGCTGCGGTTCCGACACCCGTTGATTCGCTCCACCGTGTACGCCAGAGCGGATCCGGAGCTGCGTCGGCAAGTCCATCGCGCGCTTGCGGCGGCTATGGGGAAAACCGCCTTTCCGGACCGCTGGGCCCGCCACTTAGCCTTGGGGGCAGCCGGTCCCAGTGAAGAGTTGGCGGCCGAACTTGAAAGAATGTCGCACCTGACGCAGGCGCGGGGCGCCTACTGGGCTGAGGCCACTCTGTTGGTTCAAGCTGCAGATCTGAGTGAATCCCTAGAGGTTCGATCGATGCGTCTGCTCAAGGCCGCAGGCGCGGCGCACAAGGCCGGGGCGCACCCGTATGCCGCTGAAATCCTTGACCGGGCGCACGCATATCTGTCGGACCCAGTTGCCATTGCCAAAGCCAATCACATTCGTGGATTGCTGGCGACCGGCTCATCCCAACCGACGAAGGCCCCAGCCTTGCTACTGGATGCGGCTCAGGCATTCTTGCCGTTGAACATGAACAGGGCACGAGAGGTCCTACTGCAGTCGTTCTATGCGTACAGCATCTCCGGACGATTCACCGAGAAGATCTCGCCCCAAGACATTGTCAGTGTGGCGGAGAGGACTACGGCGACGTCGGACCCTCCGACGCTCCAAGATCACTTGCTGGACGGAATGACCGCCTTGTTCAGCGAGGACCAATCAACACCCTTTCGTCAATTCGCTAGCGTCGGAGTTCTCCTCCAAAACGGTGCTGTTAGCGACGACGATCTTGTCAAATGGACCGCCCTTGGTTGCCAGTTAGCAATGGAGATGTTCGATGACGGCGCGTACAATCTTTTGTGTACGCGGGCTGACTCCTACGCCCGTCAAAACGGTGCCCTCTTCGTACTGCTCAGCAATCTTTTCCGACTGATGCAGAAAGACCTCCGCTCGGGGAGGATTCGTTCCGCTGGAGCGCGTCATGCAGAAGCGATCGACCTGGCGGCAGCCATCGGATTGCCCACCGAGTACTTCCTCACCATGGACGACGTTGTTAAGGCCTGGGCGGGCGACGAGGAGGGGACTCGAGCGGCCGCAGCTGCGTCGATCGAGATCCACTCAGCGATTGGAATGGAGCGGAGCGTTGCCGGTTCTCACTGGGCGCTCGCGGTCCTGCACATAGGGGCGGGACGGTACCAAGAGGCGCTCGTTCAGACAGAAATCCTTCGCGATCAGAACGCGATCGGTTTCGCAGGACAAGCCCTCCCGCTTTCGATCGAGGCAGCCTCCAGGCTGGGAGAGATGGACATGGCAAACGAGGCGCTTGCCGGTCTCGAATTGCGGGCGGAGGCCAGCGGCACACCGTGGGCGCGGGGAACGTTGGCTAGTTCAAGAGCGCTTGTTGCCGATCCACGTGAGGCCGACGCCTATTACCAGGAGGCTATCGACCTCCTCTTGGAAACCTCGGTTGCGATCGATGTCGCTCGCACCCGTCTCCTCTACGGGGAATGGTTGCGGAGACAGAAGCGTCGTGTCGAGGCTCGCGCTCAACTGCGCACGGCGCATGACTATTTCGCCGAGATCGGGGCGATGAACTTCGCTAAGCGGACAGAAGCTGAGCTCTTGGCGACCGGAGAACGCGTCCGACCCAGGACTGTCGAGCACGCAACAGAACTGACTACCCAAGAACGACGGGTCGCGGACCTCGCGTCCGAAGGGTTCTCCGACCGGGAGATCGCGTCCCAGATGTTCATAAGCGCCGCGACCGTCCAGTACCATCTGAGCAAGGTTTACAGGAAGCTGGGCATTAACTCTCGGGGTCGGCTCAAGGGCGCACTGAGCACGTCCGAGATCGAGAGTTCCTAGTTCCACCTTCTCCAAGTTAAGGTCACGAACAGATCCTGTCCCACGCTGCCGTGATCTGGCAGCCGATGGAGTCATCCAGGGCGTATTCGAAACGGCGCCGCGACGGCCACGGTAGTTCGGGCCGCCGGGTCTGGGTGGTGGCGTCGAGTTGGGCGAGTCCGAGTGACGCAGACCGCCCTCAGGTCTTGGTGAACAAGAACAAGACCCGCCGGCTGAGAGGGATGAGTGGGGAGGGGCTGGACTACGGGAACCGCTTGATGAGGCCCTTGCGTCTGAGGCTACGAGGATCGTAGTTGGCTTGGCGGGCTGTGTTCCGACCGTCCTTGTGCCGTTCGTCCACTTCATCGGCCCGTTCTTGGCGAGAACGCGACTAGTGAATTCATAGATGCGAGCTCGATCTGGTGGCGCAAAAGATGACAAGGTCCGCCGCGGTCGCAGACCACGGATTCCAGGATGCGACGGGGGAGCGTGACCGCCACCCTGAGCGGTGAACAGTAGTAACACAACATGAGAGGAACAGTGCAATGGGTAGCCCAGAACTTGAGCAGTACGCGGACTTCTACGCCGAAATGACCCGCCGGTTCGGGTTAACTGACAGTCTCGACCTCTGGCGGGACATTTCCGAGCGCCTGCATCAGCTCACGCCCGAGCCGGAGGGCGTCACCTACAAGGAAGTGACCGCAAACGGCGTGCCCGCCATCTTGATCACTCCGGTCGAGAGCTCCAAGGACCACATCCTTCTACACTGCCACTCCGGCGGCGGGGTTACAGCGTCGATGTGGCAGGAGCGCAAGGCCATCGGGCAGCTCGCGAAGGCTTGCGGCGCCCAGGCGCTCGCCATCAACTACCGACTGGCACCAGAGGACAAGTTCCCGGCGCAGATCGACGACGTCGAAGCCGCGTTCCGGTGGCTGCTCGACGAGGGCTATGACCCGTCTCGGATCGTCAGCTCAGGCGACTCGATCGGCGGAAACTTCGCGGTGAACCTGGCCCTCACGCTGCAGCGGAAGAACGCACCGCTACCAGGGGCCGTCGTGTCTATCTCACCGTGGTTCGACATGGAGCTGAACAACGGAACCATCACCAGCAACGCAAGCACCGACAAGATGCTGAGCCACGACCTGTTGCGTGGATTCACCGATGCGATGTTGGACGGGACCGGGATCGCGCTCACAGATCCGCGGATCAACCTCGCCCAAGCCGATCCTGCCGGGCTGCCTCCAACGATCATCTACTACGGCGAGTACGAGCTCCTGGTCGACGACTCCAAGCAGTTCGCAGACCGGGCCCGCGCCGCCGGCGTAGATCTCGAACTCCGATCGCTGCCCGAGGGACAGCACAACTTCTTCCTGGGCGCCGGCCACGTTCCGGAAATCACAGCCGCCGTCGCCGAGATCGGCGCCTGGGTGCGGTCCAAGGTCGGGGTCACGCTCGCAAGCGCCTGACCGGCGGCCAGCGGCAGGGAGCGACTTCGGCGAGAAGCGGCCGACGCGCTCCGTCGAAATCCACCGGAGACAAGGAGGCTGCATCCAATGACGAGTGTCCCGATTCGCGACCCGCTCGCCGACCATCTGATCACACCGCAGAACGCCGCGCTCATCATCATCGACTACCAAGCGAACCAGTTCAGGAGTGTCCGCTCGACGAACCCGGCCCTACTGCTCCAGAACGTCGTATCAACGGTGAGGCTGGCGAAGCTGTTCGGCCTTCCAATCGTGCATTCCACCGTCGGGGTCGCCGCCGGCCAAGATCAATCAACGGTCCCGGAGCTCGCCGGTCTACTCGAGGACTCCCCACCGATCGACCGAACGACGATCAACTCGTGGGAAGACGCCGACTTCCTCGCCGCGGTACGCGCGACCGGACGGCGCAAACTGGTCCTCTGCGCCCTCTGGACCGAGATGTGCATGGCATTCACCGCGCTCGACGCGATGCGAGAGCAGTACGAGGTATACCCCGTCGTCGACGCAATCGCAGGCACCTCCGACGAAGCACACCGTGCCGGGCTTGAACGCGTGACGCAGGCCGGCGCGCAACCGATTAGCTGGGTATCGCTCGCCGGCGAGTTACAGCGCGACTGGGTGCGCGTCGAGACCGTTCCCAAAATTATCGAGATCGTCTTTACAGACCGTCTGTCGAAGACATGAAGGGCGGGTCGGTGTTGATGAAGCGCTTGCGTACTGATCGTACGCGAGGCGCGCTCTGCCCAGTGTGCTCGCGACCGGTCAGGTATTACACGACGGTGATGCAGGTATCCCGTCTTGGGTTCCAGCCGTAAGGAGAACACGATGCGCGCGGTTACGGTCAGAGAATATGGAGGCACTCCAGCGGTGGCGGAGGTCCCGACGCCGGAGCCGGGACCGGGGCAGATTCTGATCAGGCTGCGGGCCGCAGGAATGAACCCCATGGACCTTTGGCTCGCCTCGGGCGCGTGGAAGCCGATGCCGGCGACGTTCCCGATGGTGCTCGGCGCCGATGGGGCCGGCGTGGTCGAAAGACTTGGCGAAGGTACGTCGAGGTACTCCGTCCGCGACTATGTCTTCGGCCAGTTCCTGATTGCTCCGCTTGGCTCGGCGGGTACCTACGCCGAGTACGTGGCAGTTAGCGAGGACGCGCCGCTAGCGCGAGTTCCGAGCGGACTCGATGGCGTTGTCGCGGCCGCGCTGCCGACGGCGGGCGGCGCTGGGCTAGCCCTTGTCGAACAGCTCGAGCCGCTCGCCGACAAGACTGTCCTGATCGTCGGCGCGGGCGGCGGCGTCGGCTCCTTCGCTACCCAATTCGCGGCGGACGCTGGGGGCAACGTGATCGCAAACGCGCGCGCTGACGATGCCGAGCGAATGCGCGAATACGGCGCCAAGGAGACCATCGATCGCAGAGCGGTCGCGCTGCCGGCCGCCGTCCGACAAGCACACCCCGACGGCGTCGATATCCTTATCGACCTGACGAACGCCGACGCCGCTGGCTTCGCCGCTCTCGCCTCGCTGGTGAAACCAGGCGGCACCGCGATGTCGACCAACTACGTTGCCGATGAAGCAGCCCTACGTGCGAGTGGGGTCACCGGCATCAACTTCGTCTTGCCGATGTCGAGCGAGCTACTGGAACGACTGGCAGAGGCGGTCGTTGACGGCCGCATCATCACCCCACCAATCACTCGGATCTCCCTGGTAGAAGTGCCCGTCGCCCTGAACCCAGGACAGGTCCGGCCCGCCAAGGGCAAGACTGTCATTGCGCTATGAGCCTTCGAATCCGTGCCGCTGGAGCAGCGAGCAGGAGGAAGGAATCGACGGGACACGATTTTTCGCGTATCTGTAGCCAATTCGGCTCGTGCCTCAACAGGTTCGCGCTGATCGACGAGCCGGATGAGTCATTGTGAGCGCTCGATTACGCGAACTGCCCGAAACAGATGGCAGCAACCCGTGGCTGACGATTGTCGTCGTCTGCGTAGCCCAATTCATGATCGTGCTAGACGCCACGATCGTCAACGTCGCCCTACCGTCAATCCAGCGCGGGCTGCACTTCAGCACATCAGGCCTTCAATGGGTGATCACGATCTACACGCTGGCCTTTGGTGGCTTCATGCTGTTGGGCGGCCGCTTGGGCGACGTACTCGGGCGTAGGCGGGTATTTGGTGCCGGGATCGCGATCTTCACAACCGCTTCACTGCTTAACGGTTTGGCGCAGTCACCAGCCACACTGATTGCTGGCCGAGGATTACAAGGGCTCGGGGGCGCGTTGCTCGCACCCGCTGTCCTCTCGATCATTACGACGACCTTCGGCGACGGGAGCGAAAGGGCGAAGGCCCTAGCGATCTGGAGTGCGATCTCAGCTGGCGGCGGCGCCGTGGGGCTCATTCTTGGCGGCGTTCTTACCGACCTTGCCTCGTGGCGATGGATCTTCTTCGTCAACGTCCCAGTCGGCGCAGTCCTTGCGGCAGCTACTGCGCGATTTGTCCCTCCGTTCCGATCCTCGAACCCAACCCGGAAGTTCGATCTCCCTGGCGCAGTTACCGTCACCGCCGGTCTGATGGTGCTCGTTTTCGCTGTCGCGAAGTCGGCTGAATACGGTTGGGGTTCCACTCGCACCATTCTGCCGCTGGCGGTCGGCCTGGGCTTGTTCGTCGGATTCATTGCAATTGAAGAGCGAAGCACCGCACCTCTGGTGCGCCTCGGCATTTTCCATACGCGCAGCTTCACAGCAGCCGACATCACACTCTTGCTCACTTCAGGCGCCGTGTTCTCGACGTTCTATTTCGTCTCGCTTTATCTCCAGCAGATTGTGGGCTTTCAACCGTTGAGCGCTGGCACGGCGTTCCTTCCTTTCTCGGCAGGAATCGCAACAGGTGCGACGGTAGCGCGGAAACTTGTTCCGCGCCTTGGCGTTCGTGCCGTGGCTATGACGGGGCTCACACTCGGGGTCGTCGGAATGGTGTCCCTCATCCGACTGCCGGTCGAAGGACGTTACGTCACCGATCTCCTTCCCAGTCTGCTCGCGCTGGGCTTCGGTCTCGGCCTCACATTCGTGCCAATCACGTTGTCCGGCACAAGTGAAGTAGGCGCAGAGGACGCAGGACTGGCGTCGGGTTTGCTGAATACTGCCCAGCAAGTCGGAGGGTCTATCGGCTTGGCGATCCTCGCATCCCTCTCCACCGATCGTACGAACAGTTTGCGTAGCTCAGTAGCGCATAGGTCCGTTGATGCTGCCCGAGTCTCAGGCTTTCACGTTGCGTTCATCGCTGCCGCCGTCCTGCTCGGAGCGGCTTGGATGGTCGTAACGCTTCGGGCGAAACCTCGCGAGGCGCATCCAATCGAAGTACCACGCATTGCGGCCGCCCGAGCGATCGGATGCGCACAGTGCGCACCGGTCGCGGAAACTGTCCAAAAAGGCATCGCGTAGAGCACACGGCCGAAAGACGCATAACCGCAGGCGGCTCTCACGCGACAAGCCGGGCGCTGAAACGGCCGGCGTGCAGGTTTGACCGGGACAATACGGGACACCCTGTGCTTGAAGACTGACGAGGTGCCTGAGAAGATCAGTTCGTAGTCCCTGGGCCTGGTGAGCCCGAACGGCCGGCTTTGGGCAGCGGGTGTGGGTGACCCCAGAACGAGTGATGGACGGCCTCGATACGCTGACTTGCGATCGCGCACGACACCGCCACAGACGGCCTCCAGCGGGCAATCGGGCTCGAAGCCGGTGGCCTCGACGGTCTCCATGAGCTACGGCTTCAGCTCCGACAGGCGATTCGAGCAGAGTCGGCGGAGTCGCCACCATGCAATGTGCAGCCTTGGTTGTGGAGCGCAGCGAGTCCTGGTGGAAGGGCGATGAGAGCAGCAGGACTTCGGACCGGGTATGAGGTCAGGCTGTCGCTTACAGGGATGAGGTTGACGACTGTCCCCTACCACGCACCTATGTTCGTGGGTTGATCACTAAAAAATGGTCCGCTGACCTAGTTCCTTACCGATAACGCCGGGTATGCGGACAACCTACCTGTGGCACCCAAGGTCCTCAGTCGACCATCTGGCTGATCGGAAGCATCGGTGAGCCGGTTTCGGCTGCGTGCCGACGCTTTCTCTCGAGGGCCTCAGTGAGTGAGATCCGGCCTTCAAGAATCGCGTAGAGGTCGGCCCCGTCCATGAGAATGAGCGGAGTGCCACGGGAGTGGAGCGCGACCGCGCCCGCAGTGAACCCTCCCACGGCTACAAGCAGTCCAAAAACATGTCGCGCCTTACCATCAATCTTGACCTTGAAATCATTCAGATGCTTCGGCTCAAGTGGGGTCGACCACCATTTTGCCTCGAGAAGGTAATCGTCGGTCTGGAAATTGAAGGCACCATCGATCTGCTCATGTTCAAGGCTGTAGGCAGCCCGAGGGTGGAGATCGAAGAGACTGAACAGTTCATTCAGAAGCCGTTCAAACCGCCGGCCTCTCTCGTGGGCATCGGCCATTGACGCCAGTGCGAGAAATCGATTCTTTAGGTCCTCCAAGACCTTACGGTGGGAGCGCCGCTGCTCGGCAATGATGTTCGCCTGTTCTGCCTCAGCTCGAACCTGTTCACGAGCCGCAGCTTGCGCGCTGTACGTTTCCACCACTGCCTTGACCTCGGATAGGGCCGCTTGTGCAATCGCGACCTTCGCCGCTCCGTCGTCGAGTCGGGCAAGCCGACGAAAACTTGAATCGAACTGGGAAAGCCGAACAAGAAGATCGAGAGCGACCCCTTGGTATCGATTCTCGTCATGACGAAGTAACGAAATTACGTCAGCGGCAACCTCGCGCTTGGTGACCGTGAAGCTCACCCGAGCCAAAAGGTCGGGGGCATCTATGAGAGCGGCACGTAAGAATCGTTCCAGGTCATTCTTGTACCAATAGAAGACGGCGAGCGCCTCGAGCAAAGCATCCCACGCCCCCTCACTCAACCGCTTTACTCCGGCATGTCCGTTTCCCATTGTGGTCCTCACCGATCGCGGTGCGTATGGGCTCCCGCTTCGTGGGAGTTCGCGAGCATCCAAAGCAGACCATTCAGAGGAATAGCCGTATCCGTGAGCTCTTCAGCCTCATCGACGGAGAGTTCGGTTCCTGGCCGGTGAACGACCGTGTTCCTCACCTGATGCAATCGAAGAGCGCTTTGCACAAGGTTCTCCGGCAAGGCTCCGTCGTTACTGAGTCGACGCAGCAACTCGTCAGGGTCCGGGTCGATGCCTCTCGCTCTGGCGATCGCGGTTAGTTGCACCTCAATGCTGTTCCAAGCCCGCACGAGCTCCTCTCGAATCTTGCCCCCAAATCGGTCGGCTGCGGCTTGGCGCGTAACTCCTAGTTCACGGGCGATCCGCTCCCACGGCACCTTCATCAGCCGTGCTGCAGCGACAGCCTCTCGTACGTTTGCCAATGCCGCTTCCTGCCGTGTTTCCGCCTTTGTCAGTGCCGTGGCAGCGCTTCTCAGTTGTCGGACCGCGTCTTCCGAGTCCAGTACCAACGCAGGGTGTGGGATGTCGTCCACCTAGATACTCCTTCAGACGTTCACCAGAGCTCGAGCGTACTGCAACCATCCTTGATCATGCAAGACACCTTGCTATGTCGTGTTGCCTTGCAGAACGACCCGGCCATCAGAGGCTTCCGGTTCGATTCATGAATTATTCTGGAGTACAGTCTGATTCGTGGCGTCTCGAAGACCACAGTTCGTGTTACCAGGTCAGGTCGATGATCGCCTCGAACTCCTCTTGGAACGCACGCGCGCGGACGGGAATCGGGCCTCGCGATCGGACATAGTCGCAGCACTGATATGGCTTGCGCCGACCGACGGTGACGCGATCGGAGTAATGGTCCGTCAGTACCGACGGGAAGCGCAGCATGTTGCATCGTCCGAGTCGATTCAACGGCCTCCTGGGCCTCGCCCGCTGGTCATGGGCGGGCCGTGACCATCCGATCTGAACGGGTACCCAGGTTTAGCAAAGGTTCTCCCACGTCCATCAATATCGCTCAGAACGCGTGTGCCCGGACTACTGAACTCCCAGTGCGGCTCTCAGTAGACGGACAGCATTATGTGGTCGGTCTGGAACTTGATCCGGCGGAACATCGTCGCCGGCACGAGAACCGTCTCGGCGCAATCCCCTCGACCGGATTGCTGCATGCCCTATGGGAACTCCCACTCGGCGTCGCTATTCCGTGGCACGCGCTGAAGCCAATTGACCGTTCTACCTTGCACGAGGAAGGCAAGGGATGGGTCGAACACACAGGCGACACAGTGGTCCGGACCTACCGGCCTGCGGGCGCCATCCGATCCGTGCTCGTTTCGCACGACTCATTGTCAACAGCGGTGAACAGAGCCGGTTCACATCCGCCAACAGTCCGCCGAATCGCACTTTGGGCTCATGAGTCGAGCCACGTGTCGGCCCATCAAGAGGCCTCGCTGGCCAGAGCACGAGCACTTGGCGTTGGGGTCTGGGCAGGTCTGGGCGAACGAATCTCGCAGTTGGTAGAGCCGGCACAACCGATGCTAGGGCGCCCAGTCGTATTCCGATGGTGGCAAGCCGAACTGGCCTATCGAAACTGGCTCAGTAATACTGGGCCCACTGGCACAGCTGCGCCTTCGGGCTGATCTCGGTCGTGAGTCCGCCCATCATTCCGTATCGCTCTACCGCGTCGAAACACATCCGCCCGAAGGCCCTGCGGCGATCCGCCGACTCTGGCAGGTCCAGGATTTCGTCAACGATCGCCGCCAACACGATCCGATTATGCCGGTCAGCATCGCTCCTGAGACGACCATCGAGGAACCGCTCGATGCGTTGGCCCTCGCAACATGAGTAGTTGCAGACTGGAGTGATTCGAGTGGTGGACCAGCCACCGATGGTGCTCGCCGTAAACCAGTCCATTAGGTCCTTCACAAACACTCGCGCGGACCGGTCGTTTGGAATTCCGTGTGCCTGAACGGTCGGGGGCACGACGTGTCGGTGTGTGGTTGTTAAGCCGATCGAGGCGTGGGCGGCATCGAAGGCAAGAGCCCCGATCGCCCCGTGGTCGGAACGCAACAGACTGATGCCCTCGACACGCTTGGTGAGTGCTACGAGCGCGTCGACCGCACCAGGATGTCCCAGCGGGTCGCTGCGGTCTCCGAGAACCATCGCGACAGGCGAATCGAGCTCTTGCAAGACAGTGAGTAGCTCGTCGTGATGTGCGGACTTCGTGAGCCATCGATAGTCAAGTGCGAGGAGCACCGTTGCGGCGTACTTCTGAGCGACCTTGATCTCGGCTTCGATCTGCGGCCTCAAAGTATTGTGACCGCCTTCGGATCCGACCCAACAACCCGGGGTCAAGAGTCGATCGGCGCCGGCACTCTGCTGATCGGCAATCCATTGAGGCAGATCGACGCGCGTGTTGCTGTCCCTGTATCCGACTCGGTCAAACAGAACGGCCCCTGTCCAACCCTGATTTCGCAAGAGCCGCACCGTCGTTGGTCCACTGGCTCCAGCTACGACAATGGCGTCGGCGCCCGTTGCGCAGGTGCGAACGCGGTCGGCGTCGCCGCCGGAAACGTAAAAGGAAAATGTCCCCCGGAGCGTTAGTGACGGCGAGCCGAGCTTGAGATTCATAGCCGTTCCGTCAGCTCTCGACCGCGATGTATGGACGTACCCGCGGGATCGATCGTCGAAGCATCCCCCAGTCCTTTCGGGCCCGCTGGATCCGGCCGATTACGAAGCTGGCGTGGATTCGATGACGACTAGCGATCTGGAGGATCGAGGCCATCGTGGGTTTGCCCGCCGGAAGGGGTGTGCTCTCGGGAAAGATCCACTCGGCTGCTTGCCTATTGGCTGCTAACTCGACGCTGTCATGGACTTCCCCTTCCATGACGTCCTCGTCCGTCCGGAACCCAGTCGACTCCAGATGGCCTAGACATATATGGGCGAGTTCGTGCAGAAGCGTGAATACATACCCGTCCATGCGGTCGCCTCTACTGGTCAGGCCGATCACCGGATGACCATCCTCGAGGAGGATGACTGCACCATCGAGCTTGCTGGACTTGAGTGGAAGCAGAGTGATGACGATTACCCCAACCTCCCCGAGCCACGTTTCGAGCTGGCCCAGGTCGGTTGGATCGTGGATGCGATGCACAAGGTCCGCCGCTAGCGCTTGCGCAGCGATGGGGTCGAAATCCCCGACTTCTCGATCCAGCGCAAGACGACGTACTCGTGCAAGCCAAGCTCTCTGCTGCGGCATAAGGGACTCCGCTGCGTTCGAACGACGCGCCGCCACAGCGAACTGCGGCTCGGACTCGAAGTCAGGTATATCGAGGAAATCAAGGACAGCAGTTTCGAGCCTGTCGAGATCGTCGGTGTCTGGCAGCCAGCCCCGCTGCCTCAACTCAGAGATCGGTAAGCACGATCGCAGCCGAGCCCTGCGGGTCACGTCAGTAATCGGCGGTCGTCCCGACTTCGCTTCGTACAGATTGAACGCGGCCTGCAGGTTGATCCAAAGTTCAGCGCTCGTACCGAGAGCTTCTGCGATCGCCAACGCTGTCTCGGGCACGATCTGCTTGCGACCATTCATGATCTCCGACACCGCCTGCACTGGGCGGCCCAAAATCTCAGCAAACTCCTTCTCAGACCATCCGCGAACCTCAAGCTCGTCACGCAAATACTCCCCAGGAGGGAAGGCTTCAGCTGGTGTCAACGTATTTGTCATCGTGCCCTCCTTTCCTTAGTGGTAGTCCACGATCTCGATCACGATCATCTGCGTTCCGTCTCGACTCTTTTGCGGCCTGACAATCAACCGCCACTGCTGGTTCAACCGCAACGAATGCTGGCCAGTGCGACCCCCCTTCAACTTTTCGTAGTTGAGAGAGCGCATGGCGTATAGGTCGCGTTCGTCATCGGCTGCCACCACGATGCCGACAACCTTCCGATACGCCCGAACGATGTCTCGTCCGAACCGCTGCACCCGAAAGTTGGCGTCCTCGTACAGCAGCCGAAGATCGTCATCCTCAAACTCGACAAGCATGAACCTCCTGCTTCACCCTAAGGGTGAAGCAACTATAACACACTTTGGAGTCTTTGTCTTCACCTTTTGGGTGAAGACCGGCCGTGAGACCAAGCGGTCCCCGCCTCCTCCAGCATGCTCCGTCAACACCGCTATCTGACGGACCCCGGCGTGTCAGGCGCGAGGCCGGATTCGTACAAACCGCTGACGCGATAGCGGAATCGCCACGACAGGCGTATGAGCTTCTTCCGCGAAGCTCGTCGCTCCCACAATCCGCCATCTGTCGATCTGCTGCTCAGTCACGACCCCTTTCAGGTCGAGGACTTGGACGATACGCGGTGCCTCTTGTTCAAGCCGATCCATAACTCCTCCTTTCATATTGGAACCGTTTGATCCCTCGTACGGATTTTCGTCAGGAGCGTGGCGCTAACTGAATTTCGGCCCCGATCGGAGCGCACAGGCACTTCCCCCGTTGTGAGTGATCAACCTCTTAGGGTGTGAGTTCGAAGATATCGAACATACGTACGTGCAGGTCAGAGAGTTTCGTGATCATCCCAAGAGGGGATGGTCGTGAAATGCCGACGGGTGTTCACGAAATCCCTTGTTGGTGGTGGCGGAGGCGAAATCGCCTCACCGCCACCCCTTAGTTCAACCAAAAAGACCGCCCCCTCGTGGGCGGTCTTTCTCTTTCTCAACGCTTCGCGCACCCATCCCGATCCTTGGACGCGTTGAAGCCGGCCCGCCGTGTGGCAGCCGGCTCGGCTCTGGGCTGTCTGGCTATCTGTCGGGTGGCGTCTCGCAGGGCTCAATCACATCGGCCCAGGTGCCGGTCCGCCTAGGGGCGCGCGTCTGCTTCGCCCTCCCTGTGGGTTGGCCTTGCTCGTCGAGGTGGTGCTTGGCCCGGAAGCTGCGAATGCGGTCCAGGTTGAACGCGGCCAAGGTGAAGCCGAGCATGACGGTCATCTTGGTGACGCCCATCACCCGCATGAAGACTCGGCCGAGCTCGGTGAATACGCCCCTTGAGGGCAGCATTGACGGACTCGACGACCTGCCGGCACCCCATGGAGATGCGCCAGCGGTTGTGCCGTAGGTGATGCGCTGCTACCACGCCATCTCGACCGCCTGCGCTGTCAGGATGCCGGAGCAACACTTGTCACAGCCGCCGGCTAACGGGACGAGCGGGACGTCCGTGGGGCGGCGCATGGATTTGAAGAACTCCGCGAGCGCAGGAAGCCGGAGCAGAACGGGCAGCGCCAGCGGGTGGCCCCGTCGCGGTCGGGCGGGCTGTCTCGCATCATCCGCCCCCGGGCTCGCAGGTTGAACTTGGCTTCGTATTGCTCCTTCTCCGCTTCACTGGCTCCTCTCGGAGGCGACGGCAGGTCGCGCAACTCGTCGGGCAGAAGGCTGGAGAACGGTTGCCCGTCGATGAGCAGGGCGTCGTCGGAGAAGGGGCGGATGCCGCGCTGGTGGGTGACGGGCTGGAACGTTTGGTGGATGCCGGCCTGGGCCAGCTTGTGGGTGCACAGTGCCTGGCTTGCACAGGCTGTAGCCATGGTTTCAAACCACATCGCCGATCGGCTCGCGGGCCTCCTTAGCCGCGATCAGATCATCGACAATCGCCTTGCCTCGATGAGTTCCGGCAGGCACCAGCGAGAAGCAGGTGACGACGCCAGGAACCTCGTCGGAGAGGTTGGTCTTGTCACCACCCTTGCTCCACTTCACGTCCCGCGCCTGCACGGCCAGGTGCAGCTCGTATCCGACGTAAGGTCCGGCGGCGCGGCCTATTCGTAGCGGACCGATGCCCAGCCCGGGCATCGGCATCGGCATCGGCATCGGCATCGGCATCGGCATCGGCATCGACGGTGTAGCGCTTGCGTCCGTCCGGACCGACCCCAACCACCAGCGCCTTGCGGGCCGGCTTCTTGGGCTTCGGCACGGTGCCGTCATACATCAACTGCGTCTCGGCTGGTTCGCCGTCCAAGTCCACGGTTACAGGATCGCCGTGCAGCGCGCCCCACGTCTCGACGTCGGTGCCGTCAATGGCGACGGAGCCTGACGCGGCGGCGAGCCGGTTGGCTAGCCATTTGGCGTCCACCGTCTTATCTGTCAGCTTGGTATCGGCGAGGCCACCAAGCCAATCGTTGGCCGCGATGCCTCCGTATGGCGTAGCGTTGCCTTCCGTGACACCCTTGTCCGCCGCGGGTTGGATGCGTGGCTGTCTGCCCACGGGTCGAAGTGTACCGACGGACGCAGCCGTCCTCGTGACACAGAACGTGCCGACTCGGCGTCGATGGGTGACATGACAAGCGAACAGAGTGGGCGCCGCCACTCGCCCCTAGCCTGTGCAGATGTTCT